>RGWK01000187.1 GCA_010029775.1 Gammaproteobacteria bacterium | reverse complement strand
CCGCTGCAGCTGCCTTGGAAGAAGCAGGGCGATTACATCACCCTCGAACGCCATATCCACTTGTTTTACAAGAACGCTCTGCAGCCGGATAAATGGCCGCGCGAGTCGGCGGGTCCGATGGCCCGCGTGTCGGAGTTCTTCACCTACTTTTTCCGTGCGGCCGACATGCAAAACTCGGCGATTACTTCGCTGAATTTCCATGGCACATGGTCGCGTGTCACGCCATGGCTGCCCTGGCTGCTAATGGGGCAGGCGGAAGGCCATTGCCAATACATGTGTTACCAGGGCAGTGGGCAAGATCTTGGCGACGTCATGCCGCGCGCGGTGCTCGATTACATCGAGAAGAAGTTCCCGCTGTATCTCAACGCACCGACCAAGTGGGTTGACCCGTCACTGTCATCCATCGAGCGTTACGCGCTCGAACAGACCCCAGCGCCCGCGAAGAAGTGAGGCGCTGAATTGATCAACTCGTCGGGGCGGCGGCCCAACGCCGCCGCCCCGAATTCCGAGTCAGCGGCCTGACAGTTCGCCGAGCAGGTGATCGGCGCCATACACCTTGGCCAAGGCCTCGCGCATGATGGCAGGATGCACTGCAATCGAACGGTTCTTCACCGTATCGAACCAGTACGCGCCCGAGATCGAGTGGATGTTGCCGTCGAACATCAGACCGACAACCTCGCCGCGCGCGTTCAACATCGCGCTGCCCGAGTTGCCGCCGACGATGTCATTGTTGCTCGACAGATTGAACGGGGTGGCCATGTCGAGTTTCGATCGGGCCTGCATCCAGCTGTCCGGGATGCGAAACGGCGCCTGCCCCGTTGCGCGCTCGTAGGCGCGACCCAGCGTGGTGAAGGGCTCGATCGGAGAGCCTTTCTCGACCCATCCCTGTACCGTGCCGTAGTTCAACCGCAAGGTGAAAGTGGCGTCCGGATAGACGGCTGTCCCATAGAGCTTGAATCGTGCTCGGGCGATCTTCTCTTCGGCCACGGCGGTCGGTGCTTCGACCTCATCTTCGTAGCGCTTGCGCAGCGCTCGCGAGCGCGCATCGACCTGCAGCGCAAGCTTGATCATCGGGTCGTTCGAGGCGGCAATCGCTGCAGCACCGCCATCCCACAGCGCAAGTCGCGCTTTCGGGTCGCCCAGTGTGCTGCCATCGACGAGTGCAGTGCTCAGCGAATCGGGCGAGTCCTTGGCGAGCAGACTGCGCACCGTCGGGTCATCTGGCCCCAACCATTCGCGCATGCGCTCGAGGCTGAAGGACAGCGTGAGTCGTTCGAGCTCGGGATAGACGGGCGCGGGCGCCGCCAGCTGCTGTCGCAGTCGCGGCAACGACTGGTCGGTGTACTCCCGCAAGCGCTCGGCGTTCGGCTTGTCGCGCTCGGCAACGCCGCGCACGAGGCTGCGAGCGTAGCGGAACAGTCGGCTGTTGAATCCGGCGCCACCTTCGAGATAGCCGTATTCCGTATCGAGGTTGCGCGCAATGGCATTGGCTTTCTCGATGTCGGCCCAGGGATCGCCGAGCGAGGACAGCGAGCGATCGCGCGCCGTGCGAGCGCGTAGCTCCGCCTCCTGACGACGCTTCTCGCTCATCAGGTTTTCATCGAGCAACGCGTCGAGTTGCTTGCGCCTGACCTTGATGCCGTTTTCGAGCCCGGTCAGCGGATCCTCGCTAATGCGGCGCGCCGCATCGCTGGTCTTGGCAAACTGAATATATCGGCCGCGCAGTTCGTTGCTGCGTAGCAGCGATGGGGGGAGCGAGACTTCGCGCAACTGCTGCAGTTGTGACACGGTCAGCAATCGATTGGTCGACCCAGGATGGCCGGAGACGAGCACGAACTCGCCGGCCTTCGGGCCCGCAAAGTTGATCTTCAGCGGGTTGGCCACGGTCACCGGCTTGCCGTTCTCGTAGGCGCGCAGCAAACCCATGTCCAGACACCAGCGCGGGAACTGAAAGTTGTCCGGGTCGCCGCCAAACGCTGCGATGCCCGCCTCTGGGGCGAATACGAGGCGAACGTCGGTGTAGCGCCGATACTTGTAGAGGAAGTATTGGCCACCGTTGTAGAGCGTGACGCCCTGACACTTCAGCCCCGATGATTTCTCGCAGCCCTGTTCAAGTTCAGTCAGCGTTCGCTTGCGGGCCTCGTTGGCGGCCCGATCGTCGAGTCCACGAGTCGCGGCTTCGACCGCAGCGCTGACGTTCTGCATCTCGACGAGAACATCGGCGACCTGCGTCGAGCACTTGATTTCCTGTTCGCGAGTGCGTGCCACAAAGCCCTCATCGAGCAGGCTCTTTTCTTTGGTGGAATTATCAGCGAGGCAACTGGCGATGCAATGATGATTGGTGAGGATCAGGCCCTCTCCGGAAACGAACGACGCCGAACAACCCGACAGACGCACGGTCGCCGCACGCACGCGATCGAGCCAGGGTTGGTCGATGTTGACGCCGTATTGGCGGCGCACCGCATCGCTCGGGAAGTTGTCGTAAGTCCACATGCCCTCGTCGGCATGCAGCGCGGGGGCGGCACACAGCAGGCCCATGGCCGTGATGGCCAGTCGACGCTTTTGCATTGAAACCTCTGTTTTAAATTCCGATGCGCCATTACAGCACAAGGACGCGCAATGCGGCATTTCGCGCGAGTTTTGCGCGCCGCCGGTCAATCGCTGCCGATTTGCCCGATATGGCGCCTTAACGCCCGGGAGTGGAACGGAGTGGAATGCGACGCCGGCGTGGTGCCGGTCACGTGCAGGGAGTTCATGACATGACAGGGCAATTCATGATGGGAAAATTCAAGTCGCCTCGCGGGACGTTGGGGCAGGGGATGACGGAGTACATCATCGTCGTCGCACTGATCGCCGTGGCGGCCATCGGGGTCTACTCGGCTTTCGGTGATGTCATCCGTGGCCAGACATCCGTGGCCGCCGCCGCCTTGTCGGGGCAGGGCGCGACCGCGGGCAGGACTCTGGTGACCGAGGCTCGCACCCGCGCGACCGAGCAGGCCAAGTCCAAGACGCTGGCGGATTACGAGAAATGACCGTCGGCCGCGGGCGTCGTGCGGGTGGATCGGGTGGCTTTCCGCCACCCCCGGCCGCTCGACCACGGGCACGCGCCCGCGGCCAGGCGCTTGCTTTGACGTTGCCTCTGTTCGCGGTGCTCATCGCTGCACTGTGGTGGGCCTACGATGCTGGGCAAGCGGTCACTGAGAAACGTCGGCTCGCACAAATCGCCGATGCGGCGGCGCTTGGTGCAGCGACCTGGCAAGCGCGAGCCCTGAACTTCGACGCGTATACGAATCGCGCAATCATCGCCAATGAGGTTGCGATTGCGCAGTCGGTGAGCCTTCGCGGCTGGTCGCGGTACATGAACGATTTGCTGCTCAAGACCGCCGTGCTCACGGCCTGGATCCCCTACGTCGATGCGGCCACAGCGAGTTTGCAACGCCTCTGGACCGGTCTAGATCGAGGCCTGCAGCCCGGCCTCTCGGCGTTCGAGGGGGTGACGACGCTTGTCGATCAGGATCTCGCTGCGGCGCAGCGTACGATGCACCTGGCTACGGCGGAGGTCGTGCCAGCGAGCATTCGCGAGTCTTTGCCAGACGGCGATCGTCGCGTGGTCCTAAGTCCAGGCGGCGAGGCTGCCCTGATCGCCTGGCAGGTGGAGTGGACGCGCTTCGCTTCGTTCTATGGTGGTGCGTGGAGATGGCGGCAGAAGGATGTGCTCGAGCGTTCGCTCGACGGATTTTCGACACGCCGCAACAACACGTGGCGTCCACTGTTCGGCGTCGACATCCTGCGTCTCGAGAAGCGCGGCGGGACCGACCTGATTGGCTTCGATACGTGGCGCTCACTCGACACACTGTCTGAGCACCAGCGCCGCTACGTGTTTTTCGGCCGAATGCGTGAGCAAGTGCCGCTCGTTTGGGCGGCGGTGCAAAGCGGCATCGCGACTGCCGCACGCGGCCAGCACGGCGACGCCCTGCGGGTAAATCCCGCCAGTTCGCGCGCAGGCCTCACCAGCATGCGCCGCGACAGTATTTATCGTGGGTTACCCTCTGTTTGGGACTTGTCGGTGGCGCAGCGCGCGCAGTTCGACCCGCCGCGCATCCCGGTGCGCATCGTGCTTCGACCCGCCGCGGCGGGCGGGGCGTCGGACGGCATGTTCGCTCTCGCGGTGGGTACCACTGACTTTGCGAGACCCGTCTCCCGCGCAGATGGAGCCGTTGAGAAGCCGAGCCTCTACGCGCCGTTCTGGTATTCGCGCATGGTGTCGCCCTCGGTTTCGGAGCGGGTGCTCATGGCCACGCTTGATGGCGATCCGCTGTGGCTCGCGAGCCTTCCCCGATGAGCGCCGCGAACGATCATTTTGCGGGATGCCGAGCCCTGCGTGGTCAAGCACTCGTGGAGACCCTCTTGGTCGCCATGCTGACCGTCCCTTTGCTGCTTGGAATTTTGTTTCTGTTTGAACTGCAGGCCGCGCAGCAGGCGACGTTGGCAGCGGTCCGCCAAACGCTGTTTCAGCACCACTACGCCCGTGGCACGGTCAGTGTTGAGGAGGTCACCGGGCTCGCCCGTCGTGAACATCTCGAATCGTTGTTCGCATCAAAGTGGGGTGC
>RGWK01000186.1 GCA_010029775.1 Gammaproteobacteria bacterium | reverse complement strand
TTGGCGAACGGGTGCGCTCGTCGAGAAGCGCGAAATCCCGATGTACTACCTCAACATTACGGCTTACGCCGACGAACTGCTCGGTGATCTCGCGACTCTCGAGGGTTGGCCCGAGCGCGTGAAGACCATGCAGGCGAACTGGATTGGTCGCAGCGAGGGCGCCGAGGTTGCCTTTCCCTACGCGGACGACACCCGCGCGCTGCTGGGCGGCGATGGTGCGCTCAAGGTGTTTACCACGCGCGTCGATACGCTGTTCGGCGTGACGTTCATGGCCATCGCGGCAGAGCATCCGCTGGCTCTGGCTGCAGGCGCTCGTGATCCCTCGCTGCAGGCGTTCATCGATGAGTGTCGGCGCGGCAGCACCATGGAGGCGGACGTCGCCACCATGGAGAAGAAGGGTCGCCCAACGGGCCTGCACGTGCGGCATCCTTTCACCGGAGCGCCCATTGAAGTGTGGGTGGCGAACTACGTGCTGATGGGTTACGGCGAAGGCGCAGTGATGGGTGTGCCGGCGCACGACGAGCGCGACTCCGAGTTCGCGCTGCAGCAGGGCATCGACATCGTCACGGTGGTTAAACCGCAGGATGCCGCTTACGCAGAGGTGAGCGCGCCATGGCAGGACAGTTACGGCGAGCACGGCGTGCTCGTCAATTCGGGCGAATTCTCTGGACTCGATTTCACGGCCGCGGTAGATGCCCTGTGCAGAGGTCTCGAGCAACGCGGACTCGGTCGCAAGCGGATCCAGTTCCGGCTGCGTGACTGGGGCATTTCGCGCCAGCGCTATTGGGGCTGCCCGATTCCGCTCATTCACTGCGAGCACTGTGGCGAGGTGCCCGTGCCCGATGCCGATTTGCCGGTCGTGCTCCCTGAGGACCTAGTGCCCGATGGCAGCGGCAATCCGCTTGGCAAGACGCCGGCGTTCTGGCGGGTGGACTGCCCCTGCTGCGGGCGAGCAGCGCGTCGCGAGACCGACACCATGGACACCTTCGTGGACTCGTCCTGGTATTTCTTGCGCTACGCCTGTGCGGACAACGCCTCGGCCATGGTCGATGAGCGGGTCAAGTACTGGTTGCCGGTCGATCAATACATCGGTGGTATCGAGCACGCGATCCTGCATCTGCTGTACTCGCGATTCTGGACCAAGGTCATGCGTGACCTCGAACTGGTGGGCATCCGCGAGCCTTTTGCCAACCTGCTCACCCAGGGCATGGTGCTCAACCACATCTACTGGCAGCAGCCGGCAGAGGGACGACGCAGCTATTACAACCCGCTCGATGTGGACGAGGAACTCGTTGATGGCGTGAAGCGCTTTTACGTGACCCGCGAGGACGGTTCGCGACTCGAAGTGCAGCACGATGGTTTGGGCACGATGTCCAAATCGAAGAACAACGGCGTGGATCCGCAGGGTCTTGTCGAGAAGTACGGTGCCGACACGGCACGCCTGTTCATGATGTTCACCGCGCCGCCAGAGCAATCGCTCGAATGGTCCGATGAGGGAGTCCAGGGCGCATACCGGTTCATCCGTCGACTGTGGAAGGCTGTGCATGAGCACGTTGCCGCCGGCCCTTGCGAGCCACTGTCTGTTGCAAGTCTCTCGGCCTCGCAGAAAGAGTTGCGCCGCATCGCCCATCAGTCGCTGGCCAAGGTCACCGACGACATCGGTCGACGACGCACCTTCAATACGGCGGTGGCCGCGGTGATGGAGTTGCTCAATGCGGTGGGTCGCAACGAGGACACCTCCGCCGCTGCGCGCGCGGTGGTGCAGGAGGCGCTCGAGATCGCGACGGTGGCTTTGTCGCCCATCATTCCGCATGTCACTCACGTGTTGTGGCACGAGCTTGGCCATACGACGGCGTTGATTGATCAGCCATGGCCGACTGTCGATGCCTCGGCGCTGGCTCGCGACACCATCAAGCTCGCGGTGCAGGTCAACGGCAAGCTGCGCGGCGAAATTGAGGTGCCGGTTGATGCCGATGAGGCCTCGATCAAGGCGGCAGCGCTCGCCGAGGAGTCGGTACGCCGCTTCGTCGGCGAGGCGGCGCCCAAGAAAATCATCGTCGTGCCACGCAAGCTCGTCAACGTGGTGGTGTGATGCATCGCTTTCTGCGCCTGTTGCTGCCGCTGCTGCTGCTGGCCGCAGGCGGGTGCGGTTTCAGGCTGCAGGGAACGACCTCCTTGCCGCCGGTGCTCGTCTCGATGCGCGTGCAGGCGGCCGACTCGCAGACCGATTTCGCGCAGGCTCTCGAAAGCGAGTTGCGTCGTGCGGGCGTGAGTGCTGCAGAGGGCGGGGCGGTGCTGCGCATCGAGCGCGACGAGTTGCTCGAGCGGGTCGCGTCGGTTTCGGCACGCAACGTGCCACGCGAGTACGAACTCACTTACGTCGTGCGCTACTCGCTGTCTCTCCAAGGGCAGACGCGGATCGAGGCCGAGGAGGTGTCGGTATCGCGTGACTTCAGTTTCGATGAGACGGCGGCACTCGCCAAGGATCGCGAGCGCGACCTGCTGCGTGAGGCGTTGGCGCGGGAACTTGCGGGCGTTGTTCTCGCCCGGCTCTCGAGCGTGCGCTGAGCGGTGATTCGGCTCGGAGACGACGAGCGGTTACGCGCGCGGCTTGCGCAATGCCTTGAGGCCTATGGTCTGCATCTGCAGTCGGTGGTGACAGACGAGGCGATTCCAGGCTCGTTTTGGGGCGAGTGCGAGGCCGGTCTGCAGGGCGAGACTCTTTTCGTTCGCGACGACACCCCGCTGCATTCGGCCTTGCACGAGGCGGCACACTTCGTGTGCATGAGCCCCGCAAGGCGCAGCGGGCTCGATCGCGATGCAGGCGGTGACGACGCCGAGGAGAGCGCCGTCTGCTACCTGCAGATCCTGTGGAGCGAAGGGCTCGGTGTGTCGCGTGAGCGGCTGATGACGGACATGGACTGTTGGGGCTACAGCTTCCGTCTGGGTTCGGCGGCGCAGTGGTTCGCAGAAGATGCTGCTGACGCGCGGGAGTGGTTGCAGCGGCACGCGATCATCGATGCCGATCAGCGGCCGACGGGCCGTCGACGCGAGATTTAGCGCGCGGCGTACCGATCGGTAGCGGCGACGAGTTCGCTGACGATCCCAGGTTCGAAGGCTGAATGACCGGCATCGACCACGATGCGCAAATCCGCCTCCGGCCAGGCCCGGTGCAGATCCCAAGCGCTTTTCATCGGACAGACGACATCGTAGCGTCCTTGGACGATCGTACAGGGCAGATGCCGAATGCGTGGCACGTCGTCGAGCAGTTGGGACGGTGTGCGCAGAAAGCCGCCGTTGATGAAGTAGTGGCACTCGATCCGTGCAAAGGCCTCGGCGAACGGACCTTCGTCGAACTTTTCCAGATCTTGTGTGTTGACGCGCAGGTAGCTTGTTGCCCCTTCCCAAATCGACCAGGCGCGCGCAGCCTCGGCGCGCACTGTGGCATCAGGGCTCGTCAGTCGCGCGTAATAGGCGCGCATCAGATCGCCGCGCTCGGCGGGCGGGATCGGCTTCAGGTATTCCTCGTAAAGGTCCGGGAAAAGCGCACCGGCGCCGTCGGCGGTTTCGTAGAACCAGCGGAATTCCCAAGGGCGGACCAGAAAGATGCCGCGCAACACGAGTTCGGTGACCCGCTCGGGGTGGGCTTGGGCGTAGGCGAGCGCGAGCGTCGAGCCCCAGGAGCCGCCGAAAACCTGCCAGCGTTCGATGGCGAGGTGTTCGCGCAAGCGCTCGATATCCTCAACGAGGTGCCAGGTCGTGTTGTCCACGAGGCTGGCGTGGGGTCGACTGCGGCCGCAGCCGCGCTGATCGAACAGCACGATGCGATATCGCGCCGGATCGAAGAAGCGCCGCATGCGCGCGTCCGTGCCGCCGCCCGGACCGCCGTGCAGGAATACCACCGGCTTGCCGTTGGGATTACCGCTCTCTTCCCAGTACATTTCGTGCAGGTCGGAAACCCGCAACCAACCCGAGCGGTTGGTTTCGATCGGCGGATACAGTCCACGCGCAGCGTCGGTCATCACGGATTCCTCACCGACAGATCATCGGGCCGAGTGGCGCACCACCGACCAGATGCACGTGCAGGTGGTAGACCTCCTGACCGCCGTGGCTGTTGCAGTTGATGATCAGCCGATAGCCGTTGTCTGCGATGCCCTCCCGGCGCGCAAGATCGCGGGCCACCGTGAACATGTGACCGACGAGGGCTTCATCCGCGTCCTCGATATCGTTGGCGGTGGGGATCGCCTTGTTCGGCACGATCAGCAGATGCACGGGTGCACGGGGATGAATGTCGCGAAAAGCAGTTACACGATCGTCCTGATGGACGATGTCGCCGGGGATTTCGCGCGCGATGATCCGTTCGAACAGCGTCGGCATGGCAGGCCTCAGTACTTGTAGATTTCGACCTTGCTGGCGTCGAGCTGGTACGCCGAGGCGCCGAGTCGCGTGGCTTTGCGCGAGACTTTCATGCGGCCCGTGATCCAGTAGGCCTCGTAGATCGAATCGAGGGCGATGCCCTTGTTCATGCGCACGTACACGATCTGGTTCGGTGGCGGGGGCGGCACGTGGATGCAGGCCCCGAAGTACGGCACCAGAAAAAATTCAGTCACGAGCCCATCCTTGCCGACATCGAGCGGCAC
>RGWK01000185.1 GCA_010029775.1 Gammaproteobacteria bacterium | reverse complement strand
GAGGGCGGACGCGAGGTCTCTCTGCCGCTCGCCGCGGCGTTCAACCCCGTGTACAGCACGCTCAACGAATTGCTGCTGGCCGACGGCAAGCCGGCGCGCTTCGGCAGCATCAGCGATCCGCGCTTTCTGCTGCAGCGCGAACAGGAACAAGACACCCGCATCAGCCTTCGTCAAGCGCTGTACGTACCAGCACTGCCTGCGGCGCTGCGCGCCCAGCGGTCACTGCTCGAAGCCAATGAATTCGCACGGATGGCTTTGTCGCAACGGTTGCAGCGCGATGTGACGACCGGTTACCTCGACTGGTTACGCGCCAGCCGTGGTGCCGTCATCGTTGAAGCGAGTGAAACCTTGCTCGCAGAGAATCTGCGTATCACCGAATCGCTGTTCCGCAATGGCAAGGTCACGCAGGATCAGGTGCTGCGCGCCAAGGCCGAGTGGCTGGCCGTCGGCCAGCAGGTCATCGAAACACGCAACGTCCGCGACCAGCTGCAGAGTTACGTGAACTTTCTGCTGAATCGACCGCTCGACACCGACCTCGAGGACGCCGATGCCGACCTCGAGGTTCAAAGCGCGACGCAAGATCTCGCCGCGCTACGGCAATCCGCACTGGAACATCGGCCGGAGATCGGCCAGGTCGATCGCGCTGTCCGCGCCGCAGACTCGCGCGTCGATCTCGCCCGCGCGGCACGCAAGCCGACGCTCGCGCTCGGCGTCGATGGCGGCTCGCAGGGCGAGCAGTACGAATTCGGTCGAGGCAGAAACTTCGCCACGGTATCGTTGCTGCTCAACTGGACGCTGTTCGACGGCGGCACACGCCGCGCTGAAGTCCGTGAGGCGCGCGTCGCACTGCAACAGGCCCGCACGCGCCGCGAAGAAGTCGCCCAGCAGATCCAGCTCGAGGTGCAGCAAGCACTCGACCAGCTCTACACCAGCGAAGCCTCTTTGCGTACGGCAGAAGCACGGGCCGAGGCAGCGCGCGCGGCGTTCCGCATCGCCGGTCGCAAGCGTGACGAAGGCGTGATCAGCCAGGTCGAGTTTCTCGACACACGCAACAGTCTCACCGCTGCCGAACTCAACCTCAACGCCGTCCGCTTCGAACTGCTCGCACGACAAGCGGAACTCGACTACGCCACCGGAGTGCCGCAACGCTAAGGCGCGGCTCACAACATGTCAGTACTCACTCGCTTCCTGCTCATCTCCGTCACGGTCTGCTTCACGGCCTGCAGCGGCGCACCTGATGGTGCAGCCGAACGCCCGGCAGGAACTCCGGTGCGTGCCGCGCTCGCCACGCTTGGGCCCGCAAGCCCGCTCATTGAGGCCAACGGACTCGTCGGCGCGGCCGAAGAAATGCGGCTGTCGTTCAAGACGGGCGGTGTCATCCGCCGCATTCCGGTGCAGGAAGGCAGTCGCGTGCGGCGCGGTGATGTACTCGCCGAACTCGAACTCACCGAAATCAACGCTCAGGTCGAACAGGCACGACAGGCCGCGGATAAAGCCGAACGCGATCTCGATCGCGGTGAACGCCTGCATGCGGATCAAGTAATCAGTCTTGAAGCCCTGCAGAACTTGCGCACCCAGGCGGCGGTGGCGCGCGCGGCTCGCGATGCGGCACGCTTCAATCTCGGTTACTCCTCGATCCGCGCGCCGAGCGACGGAGTGGTGCTGCGCACGCTGTTCGAGGAGCGCGAACTCGTGCCGCCCGGCCAACCGGTGGTTATTCTGGGCAGCAGTGCGCGCGGTCATGTCGTGCGGCTGTCTCTGGCCGACCGCGAGATCGTACAACTGCGGCTCGGCGATCCGGCCCGCGTAACCCTCGATGCGTACCCGGGCCGGGAACTGAAGGGCGTGATCAGCGAGGTGTCGTCAGCCGCCGACCCACGCACCGGCCTGTTTCCAGCCGAACTGCGACTTGAACCGGCCACTGACCTGCTGCTGGCGAGCGGACTTGTCGCCAAGGTGCGCATTGAGCCGACTAGCGCACGCCGCAGCCAGTTAACCCATGTGCCCATCGCCGCCGTCGTCGAAGGCGATCGGGATCGCGCCAATGTCTACGTGGTCGAGGGCAGCGTGGCCCGCAAGCGTGAAATCGTCGTCGCTTTCATTGAGGGCGAACAGGTGGCACTGAAGCAAGGCCTCAAGCCCAACGAACGCGTAGTCACCGAAGGCGCGCTGTATCTGCAGGACGGTGAGCGCATCCGCATCGTCACGGAGCGCTGAGTCCCGTGTCACTGCTCGAGTTTCCGATCCGCCGCTACCAGTTCACCCTGGTCGCGTTCCTCTGCCTCGTCGTCATCGGCATCTACACGTTCATTTCGGTGCCGCGCGAGGAAGATCCGTCCTTCAAGATCGCAGGCTTCGATATCACGGCGATCATGCCGGGCGCGGATCCCAAGGATCTCGAGCGTTTGATCTCCAAGCCGCTCGAGGATCGCATCGCTGAACTCGACGACATCCGTCAGCTCGAAACCGTGGTGGCCGATGGCGTAGCGTTCACGATCGTCGAGTTTTACGCCTATACCGACGCGGACAAGAAATACGACGAAATCGTTCGTGAACTCAATGCATTGCGTCCCTCGCTGCCGGCGGAACTGCGTCAACTCAGCATTCGCAAATTCAGCCCGGGTCTGGTCAATATCGTCCAGTACGCGTTGGTCTCGGAAGATGCGCCGTACCGGGAACTCGAGGATCACGCGCGCGACCTGAAGGACTTGCTGAAATCCGTTCCGGGGGTGCGTACCTCGGAGAGTTGGGCTTATCCGCCGCGCGAGCTCCGCGTGGAAGTCGACCTCAAGCGCTTGGCCGATCTCAAGATGAGCCCGGCGCGCATCATTCAAGCTCTGGAGAGCGAGAATGCCAATATCCCCGCGGGCATCATCGACGTGGGACCGCGAAGCTTCACCGTCAAAAGCACGGGTGCCTACGAGAACCTCGAACAGGTGCGTAACACGGTGCTCAACTCGGTGGATGGGCGCGTCGTCCGCGTCAGCGACGTGGCGACAGTAGGCTGGGCTGAAGGCCAGTACGGCTATGTCGGGCGCTACAACGGCAAACGTGCCGTATTCGTCACCGCGAACATGAAAGAGGGCTACAACGTCCTCGAGGTTCGTAAAGCCATCGGCGAAGAGGTGGCGCGCTATCAGGAGAGCCTGCCGGGGCGTATCACTCTCGATCTCGGTTTCGATCAGTCGCTGAACGTGAAGACGCGACTCGACCGGCTCTACATCGACTTCGGTATCGCGATTGCGCTGGTCGCGCTGACGTTGCTGCCACTCGGCTTGCGGGCCGCCGGCATCGTCATGATCTCGATACCGCTATCGTTGGCCTTCGGCGTCACAGTGCTCTACTTCCTCGGGTATTCACTCAACCAGCTGTCGATCGCCGGCTTCGTCGTGGCGCTCGGTTTGCTCGTGGACGATTCCATCGTCGCTGTCGAGAACATTTCCCGTCACCTGCGCATGGGTTACGACCGTACGCGCGCCGCGATCGCTGGCACGAAACAGATCTTCATCGCCGTACTCGGCTGCACGGCGACCCTAGTGTTTGCCTTCCTGCCGCTGATGGCCCTGCCAGGTACCGCCGGCAAGTTCATCCGCGTGCTGCCCACCGCCGTCGTCGCAACCATCGTCGGCTCGCTGCTGATTGCGCTATTCATCATCCCGTTTCTGGCCAGCCGTCTGCTCAAGGAAGAGGAGTCGGGACACTCAAGTCGGTTGCTGCAGCGACTGATGGGCGCGATCCATAACTATTATCGACCCGCCCTGCACTACTGTCTGGCGCGCCCACGTACCACGGTGATCGCCGCGATCGGCGGCTCGTTGCTACTGTCTGCCGCACTTGTTCCGGTACTGGGCTCGAGTCTTTTTCCGAAGGCCGACACGCCGATCTTTCTGGTGCAGATCGAAACGCCGACCGGCACGAGCCTCGCCGGTACCGATCAGGCGCTGCGCTTCGTGGAGGGCGAGCTGAAGTCGTTCCCCGGAGTGAAGGCGGTGTTCGCCAATCTCGGGCGTGGCAACCCGCAGATGTACTACAACCACATCCAGCGGACCGAGTCGGCATCCTACGCGGAGGTCTTCGTCACGCTTGAGGCCTACAACACGCGGCGTACACCCGAGTTGATCGACGATCTGCGTCAGCGCCTCGACGGCTACCCGGGGGCGCGTATCTCGGTCAAGGAATTCCGTAACGGACCGCCGGTCACCGCGCCGATTGCGGTACGCATCGTCGGGCCCGACCTGCAAGTACTCGATCGCCTTGCGACGGATATCGAGAAACTCCTGGAGGATACCCCCGGAACTCGCGACATCCGCAATCCTCTCAAGTTTCCGCGCACCAACATCAAGGTCGACGCGGATACACAGAAGGCGGCGCTGCTGGGCGTACCTGCCGTCGAGATTGATCGTGCGGTTCGACTGGCGGTATCCGGCTTGCCAGCCGGCACGTTCAAAGACGAGGATGGCGAGCAATACCCCATCACGGTACGTACCCCGCTCGAGGGCCGCGCCACGCTCGAGGCGGTGAAGAACGCGCGGGTGATCAGCGCCGCGGGTGAATCGCTGCCTATTTCACAGGTCGCTGAAATCAAGCTTGATCGGGCGCCGGTGCTCATTTCGCGCTTCGATCGCGAACGCGCAGTCACCATCAACTCCGAGGTCAAGCGCGGCGAGAAT
>RGWK01000184.1 GCA_010029775.1 Gammaproteobacteria bacterium | reverse complement strand
TTGTCCTCGGGTATCGAGTTTCATCAGCGTCCGTAGGAATGATTTGAAACTGCGCTTCTCCGTCATCTCAGGGTCATGGCTCTCCGTTGCATAGGCGGCATTGAACGCAATCCACAGGAACACGAATCGGGCGTCGTCATCGGTGCGCTCCTTCTCGGCGCGCCCCAGCCAGCTGAGCGCCCGATGCACGCGCAGGGCGACGCTCGGGGAGTGGCCGTCGCGTTCGCGGCGTTGCCGGGTCTTGAGTTCTTTATGCGAAGCCATGGGGGAGACCTCGGTTGATAGGAGACGCTTGAGGATCATCACCCGGACGCCGGTGGCCTTCAATGGGATCGGCGTTGGATCATTTTTTGAGCCGATCGAGGTTTAACCTTCGAACATTCCATCCCCGGAGATGACACTAGTGCACCTTACCCCCGTCCTTGAGAAGTTCTTGGCCCCGAGTCGCTGGGTTCACGGACTACTCAATGCAGTGGCGGCCTTCGTCGCCTTGGGGGTGGCTGAAGCCATCCTCGCGCGCAACCAAAGCAATGAGGTTTATCCCGCTGACGGCGATTCAATCGGTATCCCGCTGATGGGCATGATGTTGTCCAGCATCGTTGCACTTGTTTTTCTGCTCATCGGCATGTTGCTGGTGCGCCGCGGTGTGGTGGCGCGCTGGTCGGGCTACCTGCTGATGGTGCTGGTCGCGCTCGGGTATCTGGCTCAACTCGCCGATTGGGCCGATCCCCTTCACTACGAAATCGGTCTCGCTCAAGCGGGCCTCGGGGTCCTGGTGTTGGGTTATCTTTGCTTGGAGATTCGGCGTCACCGGATCAAAATCCGATCCACCCAACACGTGTAGTGGGGGCTCCATGGCCCGCTTCGAAAAACTCCAAGAAATTTTCAGCATCTTCTGTCGTACTCGTGAGCCGCTATCGCTGGCTGCGCTTTGTGCTGAGACCGGTGCGTCTCCCGCGACCGTCAAGCGGCTGATCGGCTTTCTACGCGACCAGCGTGGCGTCGATATTCGCTATGACCGGGAGCAGGGCGGATATCGCCTTGAGCGCAGCCCTGATGACCCCAATGCCGCGGTGCTGCTCGGGCTGTCGGGTCGGGAGATCTCGGCCTTGCTCGAGGTGGAGGCGTTGCTCGAGCAGATTCCGCCCGGATTCGTGCGTGACGAGACGCAATCGGTTCGCTCGCGTCTTGGAAAGGTTCGCCGCCAGGCGTTCGGCAAAGGAGATCTCACGGAGCGCATCCGGCTGCGGATGTCGCAGTTGCGCAATACCAGCGCCGATGCATTCGCCACGGTGCTCTCGGCGTTGCGCGCACGGAAGCGGCTGCAGTTCGTCTACCGCAGCCGCAGCCGCGACGAAGAGAAAACCCGCAGTGCCTCACCGCTGCGGCTCACCTTCTATCGCAGCAATTGGTATCTCGCCGGCTGGTGCCACGAGCGCGAGGAGATGCGCGTGTTTTCGGTCGATCGCATCAGCATGCCGCGCTGCCTGGCTGAGACCGTGTACGACCCGCCTGCGGACCTGATTGCCGCGGAACTCGATACGGGCTACGGCATCTTCACGGGCAAGGCCGACAAGGTCGCCGTCCTTCGCTTCAACGAGCTCGCTGCACGGTGGGTTGCGGAGGAAGAGTGGCACCCGGGCGTGAAGAGCGAGCCGCAGCAGGATGGCGGGGTGATCCTGCGCATCCCCTACAAACATGAGCCGGAGCTGGTGATGGACATTCTTCGGCACGGGTCCAATGTCGAGGTGCTGGGGCCGGCGTCGCTGCGCGCGACCGTCGGAGCCGCGTTGGCCACTGCGGCGGCCCAATACAAGGGTCGATCGTGAGGCACGGCTTAGCCTTGCTGTGCGCGAGCACCCTGTGGCTGGCGGGCTGTGATGGGTACGTCAGCCGCAGCGAGCATCAGGCTCGGTTGGCAATGGCTGACTATACGGGTTGGATTGAAGCCAAAGCCGAGAGCCGTGACCGAAAAATTCGGGAGATCGGCGTCGTGAAAGTGGGCACCCTTCAACAGGGTGCCGAGGCGACGATTCCGCTCGATGTCACCGGTGTGCATGACGCGGCAATTCTTGGCACTTGCGACATCGGTTGCTCCGATCTCGACCTGCGACTCGTCACTGACGATGGCCGGCTTGTCGATCTCGACGAGGACGATGACCACTCGCCGCGCGTCGATGTCGAGGCCGGGAAACCGAACAAGCTTCTGCTCAAAGTCCGGATGGCGCGCTGCACCAGCGGCTCATGTACCTTTGCGGTGTCGCAGTTTCAATACGACGACCCCACGCCTGGATCGGGTACCTGCTTCGCGGTGTCTCCCGATGGCCTGTTGGTCACCTCACACCACGTCGTTGATACCGCCTCGAAAATCACCGTGGTCTTTCCGGACGGGCGAAAAGGCGAAGCGACCGTGCTGCGCGAGTCCATCGATAACGATCTCGCGCTTCTTCGCACGCGTGTGGCCACACCGGAGTGGCTGCCATTCGCAGGTGCCGACGATATCTCCTTAGGCATGCCTGCGTTTACGGTGGGCTTTCCGAGCCCGCGGATGCTTGGGTCGGAGGCGAAGTTCACCGAAGGCCACGTCTCCTCACTTTCGGGCCTTAAAGAAGAGCCGACCCTGCTGCAAGTGTCGATCCCGATTCAGCCGGGCAATTCGGGTGGGCCGGTGGTGTCCTATTCGGGCAAGGTCATTGGGGTCATCGAGTCTGCCGTGGAAGAGGATCACTCGGGCGGACGCATGCAGTTGACCAACTTCGCTCGCAATGCGCGGGTCGCTTCGCTAATGTTGCCTTCGCAGACGAGCCTACCGACAGTCTCGGCCCCCCGTTCGCGTGAGCAGCTGCTCGGCAAGGTGATGAAGTCGGTATGCAAGGTGGAGATCGAATAAGCGGGAGGGCTGTTCTTTGGGCCGGTTGCCAACTCGCCTTACAGCCACACTCACGCAAAACCGATCGCGCTGAGGAGCGCCCGCCCGCCTCAGCCGAACGCCCCGGCAATAAGGTCTGCCGCCCGCTCGGCGATGGCTACGACTGCAGCATTGGTCATGGCCGGTACGATCTGCGGCATCACTGAGGCGTCGGCGACCCAAAGATTGTCGATACCGCGAACGCGCAGCTCTGGCGTCACGGGGGCGGCGGCATCGGCGCCCATGCGCGCGGTGCCGACGGGATGGTAGAAGGGGCTCGTGCCGCGCTTGACGAACTCGCGCAGCGCATTTCGGGTCGTGGCCTGCGGGCCAGGGAAGACCTCGCTACGTACCCACTCGCCGAGTTCCTTGCGAGCGCCCACTTCGCGTGCGATCTCAACCGCTGTTGTCAATGTTTCAAGGTCCGCCTGCTCGCGCAGCGTTGCGGTGTCGATGATGGGCGCGGTGCGTGGGTCGGCGGCGGCGAGGCGCAGTGAGCCGCGTCCTTGCGGTTGCAAAAGCGCCGGCACCAGCGTGAAACACTGCGGCGGCGGTGTGCCGACACCCGGCAGAACGAAGGGCACCGTCACCGACATCACGAGCACATCGGGAACGGGGCCACCGTTGACGGTGGCGAATAACATGCCCTCGCCATGGTTGTATTGCGAAAGAGGGACGGCGCGGTGAGCTTCATAGGCCACGCCACCGACGAGCGGATGATCCTGCAGGTTGGCGCCGAGCTGCGGTAAATCAGCGACGACCGTGATGCCATGTTCACGCAGATGATCAGCGGGCCCAAGGCCCGAGAGCATCAGCAGCTTGGGAGTGTCGATGGCTCCGGCGGCCATGATCACACCGCGCTCGGCGCGCACTTCGGTCAGCGTCTGCTGATGGCGATACCGTACGCCACGGCACTGGCCTCGCTCGATCAACAGTGATTCGACGGGGGCATCGGCCAGCAACTGCAGATTGCTGCGCTCGAGCGCAGGCTCGAGGAAGGCACGTGCTCCGTGTGCTCGCCGACCTGCACCGTCGATGGTGAACTGGTTCCAGCAGGCCTCTGCGGCGTGCTCGCCGTTGAGATCCGCACTCCAACGAAAACCGCGACCCAGTGCCGCATCGAGGAAGGCTCGGGCCACGGGGTTTGCGCGCGCCGGATCCACGGCCAGCACATCGAGCGGGCCATCGCCGCCGCGCCAGCGATTGCTGCCGCCTGAGTAGGTTTCGCTGCGCCGATGCGCGGCGAGCATCGTGCTCTGGTTCCAGCCCGTGGCGCCTAAGGCTTCCCAACGATCGTAGCCTGCACCCGCGCCGCGCTGGTGACCGAGTGCGTTCAGCAACGAAGAGCCGCCGAAGCCCTTGCCGCGCGGACAAGGCAGCACCCGTCCGTCGAGACCGGGTTGCGGGACTGTACGGTAGTTCCAATCGAATGCGCCGCCTTGCAGTGCTGGCCAGGCCTGCGGCGAGTCGATCGCCGGGTCGCTGGGCCAAGTGCCGGCTTCGAGCACAAGCACGCGTACCTGCGGGTTGGCGCTCAAGCGATGCGCGAGCACGCATCCGGCCGTGCCGCTGCCGACGATGATGTAATCGACGCTTTGCTTCGGTGAAGCGGAGCTGCGGGTGCTGCGTACGCGCTCGCGCCCGGCGTGCCGCAGCGGCTCGAGGGCAGCGATGTCACTCATCGCGTCTCCACGGCCGGATAGGTCAGCGGCGAGTCCGGGCCGATCGGCAGCCCGAGGACGAGCCATAGGCCGAACGCCAGCGACCAGCCGACGAGGAAAGTGAGTGAGTAGGGCAGCAT
>RGWK01000183.1 GCA_010029775.1 Gammaproteobacteria bacterium | reverse complement strand
TTTCGAAGCAGCCTGCGGCAAAGATCCGGGTCTCGCCGCCGGCTTGAACGTGTCGGCAGGACGGGTGGTACACGCTGCGGTCGCCGCGGCGCTGGGGTTGGCCACCCGCTAATCGGCTCAGGCTTTCTGGAGGCCGCGTCGATCCGCTTCGATAAGCAGGTTCGCCAGGGTGAGTGGCACGGCCGTGGTGTCGCGAACACTCTCGAACCCAATCATCCGGGCCTCGAGTCGCTCCTGGCTCAGCTGCAGCCAAAGATATCCGCGATGACTGCCATCGGCGTAGTGCACGTTGAGCGTGTCGCGATTGTAGGCATCGATGACTTTTTGCGGCGGCGGTCCCGAGGAGATCGACGTGGTGACGAGTTCGCTGGCGATGATGGGTGAGCTGCCGTCACTGGCATCGAGGCGTTGGTCCGCGGCGATGAAGGCGTGTATGTCGCCGCCCAGAATGACCGGGTTGGCCGCGCCACTGTCGCGCACCGCCTCGAGCAGTCGTAGACGCGCCGCGGGATAGCCCGCCCAGCTGTCGTTCCAGTGCAGTTGCCTCGGGCCGGGGTCCTCGTCCACCAAAGAAAATACGACGCTTTGCGCGAGCAGGTTCCAGCGTGCCCTGGAATCGCGCAGTTGCTGCTGTAGCCAGCTCTCCTGTGTCGCCCCAAGCATCGAGCGGGCGGCATCGTTCCACGAATCGCAGGTGTCAACGAAGACGCGGCTGCCGCCGTGTCGGGGCGGGGCTGGGCAAGGTTGCGGGCTGCGGTATTGGCGCGTATCGAGCATGTGCAACTCGAGCAGATCGCCAACCGTCTGGCTTCGATAGAGCTGCAGAGCGCCGTCCGCGAGCAAGCTGTCTCGCGGCAGTGGCATGTGCTCGTAGTACGCCTGATAGGCCGCCGCACGCCGCGCTGCGAAAGTGGATTGCTCGGCAGGGTTCTCGGATTGCAGGCCGGCGTAGTCGTTATCGACTTCGTGATCGTCATGGGTAACCACCCAGGGGCAGGCCGCATGCGCGTCGCGCAACGTCGGATCGCTGCGGTACCAAGCGTACCTCAGGCGGTAGTCGGCGAGACTCTGACACTCGCCGCGATCGTGGCGGCGCACGGGGTCTGCGGTATTGCCCTCGTAGATGTAATCGCCAAGGTGTGCGATCAAATCGACACCCGTTTCCAGCATGTGCCGGTAGGCGTGGTAGTAACCTTGCTCGTAGTGCTGACAACTGGCCACGCCGATGCGCAGCGGCAACTGCGGTTGGCCGGCAGCGGGGCAGGTCCACGTTCGACCGACGGGACTGCGATGCTCGCCCGCGCGAAACCGGTAGTAGTAATTGCGGCCGGGTTCGAGGCCCCGCACTTCCAGATGCACGCTATGTGCGAACAGCGCCTCCGCGCGCGTCAGACCCGTCTGCACTGTGTGCCGAAACGCGGGGTCCAGTGCGATTTCGAATCCGACCTCGATGTCATCGGGGCCGACTCCGCCATCCGGCGCCAGTAGATCCACGATCAGTCGCGTCCACAGGACCATGCCGTACGGCTGGGGGTAGCCCGAGGCGACACCGAGCAGGAAGGGATCGCGACGAAACGCCGCGGGGCGCAGGCGGGGTGTTGCCAGTGCTGCGGGCACAAGACCGAGTCCGCCGAGGTAGAGAGCCGAGGCCAGAACGACGCGTCGATCGATCATGGCCGATGAGTGTAACGCCGTGATAGCGTTGCGTCTCATGAACGTTGCTGCAGATCCGATGTTGCCGCGTAACGATGGACGACCGGTGCTCGTCGGGCCTCTAGCCGCGGTCACTTTGACCACGGGCGATCTGGCTGCGTGTCGTCGTTTTTATCAAGGTGCACTCGGTCTCAGTCCCGAATTCCACCGTGTGCAGGGTGCAGGAGCGCGGCAACTCGCAGCGCACTGGGGTTTGCCGACGCAGGACGAGTATGAGTACGTGCGGCTGTATCGGCCTGGGCTCGAGGGCGCGTTGCAGATCCGCCTGATTGGGGTCGATGCAGCACTGCCCGCAAGGCGTCCGAATCTTGACTCGCGCTTCGATGGACCGCTCGGCGTCGGCTTGCCGGTCCGCGACTTGCAGACGCGCAACAGAGTCGTGGAGGCGATGGGATTTGGTTCGACGGCGGGCCTGACCTCGATGGCGTTTCCTCGCGCAGATGGTTCCACCTACGACATCGGGGAAGTGCACTGGATTGCACCCGATGAGGTGATGGTGCTCGGTGTGGATCGCGCGCATCTGCAGCCCGTCGGGCCTATCGACCCGGCCATCGACATTGGTGGCCCGGCGTATTCGAGCACGCTCATCAGCGACACGGCGCGCTTCGCAGCGTTTTTCGGCGAGGTTTTAGGTCTCGAACTGCGCCGGGAGTTCACCTTCCAGAGCGAAGGGCCGTCAGGCGGCATGCGCTTGCCTGCAGGCACGCAGGTGCATTTTCAGCAGTGGTTCGCACCGGGGTCGCGCTCGGGGTATCTGGTGGTCATGCAGTTGCTGCAAAACGCACTGCGGCCACCGGTGTCGCTGGCCGCGCCGAGTCGCGGCATCGCGCTGTGGTCGTTCCCGACGGCGGATCTCGAGGCCACCTTGCATCGGGCCCGGACCCACGCCACGCCCGTACTTCGGGAGATCCAGACGATCGAACTGCCCGGTGAGGCTGCCGTGCGCTCTGCGGTGGTGGCGACGCCCGACGGTTTCGCGGTCGAAATCTACCAACGCTGAGTTATTTCCCGATCGCGCCGAACACGTTCTTGAGGATCTTGCTCGATTGCCCGAGCGGATCCTTGCGAATGGCGCGCTCCTCCTCGGCGATCATCACGAACAGCCCGTCGAGCGCCTTGCGGGTGACGTATTCCTCCACCTTCGCATCCTTGGCATCGAGCAGACCGTACTTGGCGGCCTGTCCGGCGAAATCATTGTATTGCTGGGCAACATTGGTCTTGCCCGTGGTCTGTCGAACGATGGGCAGGAACAGGGTGGCGAGCTTGTCGTAGGAGGAGCGTTTAAAGAATTGGGTTGCTGCCTCGTCACCGCCGGTGAGGATCTGCCGGGCGTCATCCACACTCATCTGGCGCACCGAATCCACCAGCAGCGTCTTCGCTTGCGGGACCGCTGCTTCGGCGGCGCGATTCATCGCTGTGACCAGCTCGTCCGCCTCATCGTTGAGCCCGAGCAACTTGAAGGCCTTTTCGCCCTTTTTCAGCGCAGGTGGCAAAGGGATCTTCACCTTGGGATTGGCGAGAAAACCATCTTTGGCGCCGAGGCTTGCCACGGCGCGCGCCGTACCCTGATCGAGCGCCGCCTTGAGTCCGGCGACACTGTCTTTGTTGGAGAGCGCATCGAGGCCGGAGCCCTGCGCCAGCGGTGCCAGCAGGAGCGCGAGAAGTACGACCGTGAGGGGTGGTGTTTTATTCATACGCGAGAGTCTAGCGCATGCTCCCCACGCTCATCAGCAGGGCATAATCCGCACATCGTTCCTGAGAGCCCCGTTGGGGCTGCGGAGTCATCATGCGTCTGGTCGGTAAGGTGTTGCTGTGGGTGATGGGTGTGCTGATCGTGGGTGTGCTGGCGGCCGCCCTGTGGTTTTGGGTCACCCCGGTGGGCATCAACAACTACGTCAACAAAATCACCGTCCAACTCGCGCTCAATTCGCCGCAAACACTCACTCAACTTGGACTGATCGACAACACGCCACTCGATTTTCACAGCGACAAGCTCGACGATCAGACCAAGGCGTTTGAGGACAAGATGACTGCCAAGTTGCGCGCCGCGCGCGCGGGTCTTGATCGCTACGGGCCGGAGGGCCTTAAGGGTCAGGAGTTGCTGACCTACAAGATCACGGCCTGGTTCCTCGATGACGCGCTGCGGCTGGCTGAGTTCGACGCTGATGGCTATCGCGTCAACCAGATCTCTGGCGTGACGGTGGATACGCCGCAGTTTCTCACCGACGCTCACGTCATCCAGGACGCGCGCAGCGTTGAGCGGTACTTGGCGCGACTGCGTGAGTTCGGTCGGATCCTGCGCGAGGCGCGGGTGAGGGTGGAGGAAGATCGATCCAAGGGTGTCGTGCCGCCGGATTTCATCATTGACCAAGCGCTGACCGGCATGCGCGCCTTCGTGGCGCCGGGCGCTGCCGGCAATGCCTTGGTGACCACGTTGCCCGCCAAACTCGACAAGTTGAAAGGCATCGACGCGGCGCAGCGCGCCGCATGGCTCAAGCAGGCCGAGTCGCTGGTGGCCACCGAGGTACTGCCAGGCTATCGAGCGATGATTGCGCTGTTCGAGGACATGCGACGCACTGCCACACACGATGCCGGCATTTGGCGTATCCCGAATGGCGAGAAGATCTACGCAGCCGCACTCAAGTCGAATACGACGACGGATCTCAGCGCCGAGCAGATCCATGCGCTCGGGGTAGAGGAGGTCGCTCGTATCGAAGCGGAGATGACTGTCATTTTGACGGCGCAAGGCTATGACAAGGGCACCATCGCCGAGCGCCTGCGTGCGCTGAACGAGGACCCGGCGCAACGCTTCGCCAATACCGACGAGGGCCGTGCGCAAATGCTCGAGTACCTCAAGGCCATCGATGCAAGGGTGATGGCGGTGGCGCCGCGCTTCTTTGCAACGATCCCGCCGCAGCCGCTCGAGATCGTGCGGGTGCCGGTGTACTCGCAGGATTCTTCCCCCGGTGGCTATTACAACCCGCCCGCGCTCGATGGCTCGCGACCGGGTCGCTTCTACATCAATCA
>RGWK01000182.1 GCA_010029775.1 Gammaproteobacteria bacterium | reverse complement strand
AGCCCGGTGCGCGTGTGACCCGCCTCGATTTTGCGCTTGCCCGTGGCGGGGCGCCGGTGCCGCCGGTTGTGGCCGCCGTTGTCGCCCCCGTTGTGGCCGCCGAAGAGTCGACTCCGCCAACACTGAAGCCCATCAAGGCGGCTCATGCACCGCCTGCCGAGGGCCGCGAGGTAATCGTCGCCATCGACGCCGGGCACGGTGGGCAGGATCCGGGCGCGATCGGCCCCGCGGGAACACGCGAGAAGGACGTGGTGCTCGAGATTTCGCGCGAGTTGGCCGATCGCATCAACCGTGAGCCCGGGATGCGCGCCATTCTGACTCGCGACGGCGATTATTTTTTGAAACATCGCGAGCGCATTCGTCGCGCGCGCGACGCCGGGGCGCAGTTGTTTGTGTCCGTCCATGCCGATGCCGTGCGTGATCGCAGCGTATCCGGCTCATCGGTCTATGTGCTCTCCGAAAAGGGGGCCACCGACGAGCAGGCGCGTTGGTTGGCTGATCGGGAAAATGCCGCGGATCTGGTCGGCGGAGTCTCGCTCGATGACAAGGATCCGATGATCGCCTCAGTGCTGGTGGATTTGTCGCAGTCGGCCCAGATCAGTCAGAGCATGATCGCTGCGGAGCGTGTGCTGCGCTCGTTGGTGCGGGTCAACGAAGTGCGTAAACCGCAGGTGCAACAGGCGGGCTTCCTCGTACTGAAAAGTCCCGATGTGCCCTCGATGTTGGTTGAGACGGCGTTCATCTCCAACGCTGCGGATGAGCGGTTGCTCGGGCGGGCCGACCGTCGCAGGGATCTGGCCGAGGCCATTTTCGATGGCGTGAAGCAGTATTTCATTGATCATCCGCCGGACGGTTCGCGGTTCGCGCTGGCACGCGAGGGCCAGCGGAAAGTCGTGGCGACGGCCGATGACGCGGCCGCCGGCCGCTCGGGCAAGTTGTAGCCCGCCGCGGTTTCGTAGCCAGTCACGTGCCCATCCAGCTGCTGCCGAGCGCGCTCGTCGACCAGATCGCTGCCGGCGAAGTGGTCGAGCGTCCCGCGTCGCTCGTCAAAGAATTGGTGGAAAACAGTCTCGATGCCGGTGCCTCGCGCATCGATATCGATATCGAGAACGGCGGACTCGCACTGGTGCGCATCGTCGATGACGGTTGCGGCATCAGCGCCGCGGAGTTGCCGCTGGCAGTGCAGCGTCACGCCACGAGCAAGATCGCCTCGCTCGAGGACCTTGCGGCGATCCGCTCACTTGGGTTTCGCGGCGAGGCCTTGCCCTCGATCGGTTCTGTGGCCCGCTTGCGCATCGCCTCGCGGGCGAAAGGTGCGAGCGCCGGGGCGCAGCTTCTCGTCGAGGCCGGGGAGGTGGGCAGCGTGATCCCTGCCGCGCAGCCGCAGGGCACGCAAGTTGAGGTCAGGGATCTTTTTCACAACGTGCCGGCGCGGCGCAAGTTCATGCGAGCGGAGAGCACGGAGCTTGGGCACATCGCCCGTCTGGTCGAGCGTTTCGCCCTAGCGCGCTTCGATGTGGCCTTCCGACTCCGTCACCACACGCGCGTGCTGCTTGATGCGCCGCTGGCGGCGAGTCCTGAGCAGCAACGGGCACGGATTGCGTCGATCATGGGCGCCTCGTTCATCGATGCCGCCGTGCCGTTCGATCGACAGTCGGGTCCGGTGCGGGTCTGGGGCTGGCTAGGGCAACCCGAAGCCGCACGCGCCAGCAGTGATCAGCAGTTCGCCTACGTCAACGGCCGCGCCGTGCGGGACCGACTGCTCGCCAACGCCGTTCGCATCGGTTATCGCGATGTGCTCTATCACGGCCGTCAACCCGCGTATTTGTTGTACCTTGAGCTCGATCCGCAGTGGGTCGATGTCAATGCGCACCCGCAAAAGCTCGAGGTGCGTTTTCGTGACAGCCGGCAGGTGCATGATTTCATCGTGCGCGTCGTTCACGAGGCTTTGGGTGTGGCGGCAGGGGTCGCAGCACCCACGGCGAGACCCAATGCGCTCGGGATTTCGCTGCCCACCGGGCGTGTCGAGTTGCCGCGTGCCGACTCGCCGAATATTGCCGAGCCTGCGACACGTCCATTTGCCTTCGGTGTGCCGGCGGCGGATCGGCAACCGGCGCTCGACTGGACAGCGTTGAGTGCTGCAGGGGCCGCTCCGCCAGTGAGCGGCGAGTCGGCGCCAACAACACCGCTAACGGACGGCGTGCTCGGTACGGCGATCGCGCAACTGCATGGTGTGTACATCGTCGCTCAGTCGGCGGCCGGGCTCGTGCTGGTGGATGCCCATGCGGCGCACGAGCGCGTGCTGTACGAGCGCATGAAGCGCGAGTTCGGCGCTGAGCCTGCGATCCAGCGACTGCTCGAGCCGCAGATCGCCGAGGTGCCGCTGCATCAGACGGAAGATTTCGAGTCGTTGCAGCATGAGTTTGCCGCAGCCGGCTTCGAGATTGATGTGCTCGCACCCGGGCGTCTGGCGATTCGCAGTGTGCCCGCACTGCTAGCGGGCAGCGATGCCGGGGCCTTGGTCCGCGAGGTGCTCGAGCAGTTGCAGCACGATCACGGTGCGCATCACCTCGAAGCCGCAGCGCATCGCCTGCTCGGCAACATGGCCTGCAAGGCCGCCATCAAGGCCAATCGGCGTCTGAGTCTCGCCGAGATGAATACGCTGCTGCGTGACATGGAAGCGACCGAACGCGCCGGGCAGTGCAATCATGGTCGCCCGACCTGGACCCTGCTGACGCTGGCGCAACTCGACCAGCTGTTTCTGCGCGGTCGCTGACGCGCGCCGGTGTGCCCGTGACGATGGACGCGATTCTGCTCTGCGGACCGACAGCGAGCGGCAAGTCGGACTGGGCGCTCGCACTCGCCGAGCGTTGGCCTGTGGAGATCATCAGCGTCGATGCGACTCAGGTCTATCGCGGATTCGATATCGGTTCGGCCAAGCCCGACAAAACTCTGCAGGCGCGCATTCCGCACCACCTGCTCGATCTGCGTGATCCACAACAAGGCTACAGCGCGGGCGAGTTCGTGACCGACGCACTCGCCGCCATTGCCGCCGTGCGTGGACGCGGTGCCGTACCGCTGCTGGTCGGTGGCACGATGCTCTATTTCAACGCTCTGGTGCGCGGACTCGCGCGCTTGCCGAGCGCCGACCCGCAGCTTCGCGCGGCAATCGATGCACGCGCCGCGAGAAGTGGCTGGGCGGCCCTGCACGCCGAACTGCAAGCCATCGACCCCGAGGCGGCAGCGCGGATTCACCCGAATGACCCACAGCGCATTCAGCGCGCACTGGAGGTCTTTGAACTGAGCGGCCGCACCATCACGGCCTGGCAGCGCGACACCCGTCCGGAGCATGGTCTTCGCTGGTCGCGTTGGGCGCTGGTACCGGCGGATCGTGCAGTGCTGCATGCCCGGATTGCGCAGCGCTACGCCCGGATGTTGGAGGCGGGCCTGATTGCCGAGGTCCGGCAACTGCTCGCGCTGCCGGGTATTCATCGGGAGAGCCCGGCGATGCGGGCGGTGGGCTATCGGCAACTGGCGGCGCACCTGTCGGGTGAGTGCTCGCTCAACGAGGCCGTCGATCGGGCTGTCGCGGCCACCCGCCAACTGGCCAAGCGGCAATTGACCTGGATCAATGCCGACCCGGGCTGGCAAAAGGTCGATCCTTTCCAGCCGCGCGCGTGGGAGGCGTGGGTGGCCACCTTGCAGACCGACTTCCAAACGGTGCCGGGAGCGGGGCAACGTTGAACTTGCGGCGTGGTAGTCTGGTCTAGGGAGTGGGGGGAGTCGTCAGAACAACAGGAGTTAACCATGGCCAAGGGCCAGTCTCTGCAGGATCCGTTCCTCAACCAGCTGCGCAAGGAGCGCGTGCCGGTATCCATCTACCTCGTCAATGGCATCAAGCTGCAGGGTCATATCGATTCCTTCGACCAGTTCGTCGTGCTGCTGAAGAACACGGTGAACCAGATGGTCTACAAGCACGCGATTTCAACCGTCGTTCCGGCACGCAACGTGCGTTTACCCTCGCCTGAAGAGCCCGAAGGCGGAGTGGATCCGGCCCCAGCGGATTGATGCCAGTCAGGCTTCGATACACGCGTGTTTGAGCGTCCCCGCGGTGGCGAGCGGGCCGTGCTCGTGCGCCTCGGTCTCGGCGTGCCCGTCGATCCCGAGGATTTGGAGGAGTTCGAGCAGCTCGCCCGTTCAGCGGGGGTGGCCGAGTGCATGGCCATCACCGGGCGACGCGAGCGACCAGACCCGCGTTATTTCGTCGGCAGTGGCAAGGCAGAGGAGATCCGTCAGGCGGCGGTCGATTTCTGTGCCGAAGTCATCCTCGTGGATCATGCCCTCTCGCCAAGCCAAGAGCGCAATCTCGAGAAACTCACGGGCCTTCGGGTGCTCGATCGCAACGCACTGATCCTCGATATCTTTGCCCAACGTGCCCGTAGCCATGAGGGCAAGCTCGAGGTGGAGCTCGCGCAGTTGCGGCACCTGTCCACACGCCTTGTGCGCGGCTGGACTCACCTTGAGCGACAGAAGGGCGGTATCGGCCTGCGTGGCCCGGGCGAGACCCAGCTCGAGACCGACCGCCGGCTGCTCGGCGAGCGCGTCCGGGTTCTCGGCAAGCGGCTGGAAAAACTCAAACAGCAGCGCGAGACGGGACGTCAGCGCCGGGTCGAGATTCCGATTCCGTCGGTGGCCCTGGTGGGCTACACGAATGCGGGCAAGTCGACGCTGTTTCGCTCGC
>RGWK01000181.1 GCA_010029775.1 Gammaproteobacteria bacterium | reverse complement strand
AATTTCGCCGCGAAAGGGATCTGCTGATGTGCGCCTTTCGCCTTGATCATGGTGAGCGTGCCACGGAGCTGATCGCCTTCGAGCGTCGCCACAATGCGATTCTCGAAACCCGGCATGCGCAGTGTGAGTTCGGTGCCGCGCCACGCCAGTTCCGTGACGCGCACCCGATCCGGTCCGTTGACGAGCGTCACCACGGGCTCGCCGTTGACTTGCGCCACCTCGAACGTGAAGGGCAACTCGCCGCCGGGTATCTGCAATACCGCGCGCCAGGTTCCTTCCTGCAACGAGGCCGGGGCAGGATCAGTTCGGGTACAGGACGCCATGAGCGCGCAGAGTAGTACGAAATAGAGTCGATGCATAACGTCGATTATAAGTGCATTTGAACGAGCGGCTTTGATGAGCAAGGCCGATCGTTGCACCTAAGCGATCGTTGCGCCTAGGTTGATACGGCGATCCGGTCCGTGGGAATCCGCTGATTGGGGCAGGTTTTTAACACCCCCAACATGGTTGCTTTTTCAGCGGGAGTCACCCAAAGACGGTAGCGTTTTTTAACGGCCAGTTGCCGTGCCACGAATTCACAACGATAGGCCTTGCGTGGCGGTAACCACGTTGCCGCATCGCCGTCGCCCTTTTGCGAGTTGAGCGAGCCTTTGACTGCCAGGAGGTTTAGCGTGTCGTTTGCAAAATGGCGTCGCTCGGCCGGTGTTCGCTGAAACATCCCGGTTTGCCACGCATTGGCTAGCGACACGACATGGTCTATCTGCGCGCGCTCGCTGCTACCAGATCCGCGTCTAAAGACGATTTTTTCACCGGAGTAAGGGCATTGCAGAACCCCCTCCAGAACGACGCAGTTGCTATTGGCTGTCTTGATCAGGGAGCCAGCAAGGTCGCGTTTCAAGACGTCGTTGCGGGTATCGCAGCCGTTTCGATCAGTATCGGCCCACCTCGGGCCAAACGCGTCACGGGAGTATCCCGATTTCGGTGCCTTTCCTTTTACCTCGAGCGACTCCAAGGTGACGCTGGCTAGAGGTGCCTGTACGAGGTAGCGCTCACGCGTAGAGGCTTGCAGCACGACGGTCAACGTCGCGGTAATCGCAAATGCCATTAAGCCTAGCCGGCGCACGAGCGCGATTTAACGCGTTCATGTCTATCTATTCAAGAAACCCCGATTTAGGCCTTGATTAGTGCACTGGGCCTTGACGGGGCTTTGAGCTCACGGCGATACTCGGTGCATGCTTCGTATCGCGCGTCCTTGGCTGCATTGGTGGCGCCGCTCCTGAAGGAGTGGGCGTGGGACGCTGCGTTCGGCAACGAACAATCACAAATAGGATCTAGCAACCCAAACCCATCTCCGGACGCTCTCCGGGATGGGTTTTTTGTTTTATGAAGCCACCATTCGACATTGCCGGTGATCTCGACACGCCCGTTTCGGCATTCCTGAAACTGCGCGCATTCCGCCCTCACTTTCTGCTCGAGAGCGTGGAAGGTGGCGAGCGTGTCGGCCGTTATTCGTTCATCGGTTTCGGCGACGCGTCGTTTCGCGTCAAGCTCGATGCGCAGGGGTTCTGGAGCGGCAGCGAGCGCTGGGGCGTGCCTGCGGATCAGGCCGGTTTGCTGCAGGCGTTACGCGCTGCACTCGCTCGTGCGCCGCGGCCGCAGGCACCGGGCGCCGGAGCCGATTTTCCGCTGGCGGGCGGTCTCGTCGGTTACGCGTCCTACGACATCGTGCGTTACTTCGAGCGTCTGCGGCCGATGACGTCTGAACCCAACGCCATGCCCGATCTGCATTACGTCGCACCCGCCTCGCTGTTGGTGTTCGACCATCTCACTCGAGGCATTGCCCTGCTGCATGCCGGCAGCGAGAGCGAGCGGCAGTCCTTGCGACGCGAGGTGATCGCGGCGCTGCGCGGCGCTGTACCGACCGCGCAGGCGCGAGGGGCGTTCTCGCCCGGTGACGTCTACCAGCTCGTGCTGTCGGTACGATTCGGCGGCCGCACGGACATTGATCCGTTCGAGGCTTACCGGGCGCTGCGACTGATCAATCCGTCGCCCTACATGTATTACTGCGCGATGGATGATGTGACCGTGGTGGGTTCTTCACCCGAGGCGCTCGTGAAGTTGTCGCACGGCCAGGCGCAGCTGCGACCGATCGCAGGAACCCGACCGCGCGCTGCGGACGAGGCCGAAGATCAGCGTCGTGAGCGTGAGCTTCTCGCCGATGCCAAAGAAAATGCCGAGCACGTCATGCTCGTGGATCTCGCGCGCAATGATCTCGGTCGTGTGGCTCAACCGGGCAGCGTACAAGTCGGTCCCTATCGTTCCATCGAGCGCTACAGCCATGTCATGCACATGGTCAGCGGCGTGCGTGGCGAGCTGGCCGCAGGGCGCGATGCCTTCGATCTGTTTGCGGCTGCGTTTCCCGCCGGGACGCTGGTGGGCGCGCCCAAGGTGCGTGCCATGGAAATCATTGACGAACTCGAGCCTGTGCGACGGGGGCTCTACGGCGGAACGGTCGGATACTTCGGCGCCCAGGGCGATATGGATCAGGCCATCACTATTCGTACCCTCGTATTTCGTGGCGACGAGTACAGTTATCAGGCCGGTGCCGGCATCGTCGCTGACAGCAACCCGCAAAGCGAGTACGAAGAGGTGCTGGCAAAAAGCGGTTCAGCCGCGCGAGCGCTCGCGATGGCAGGAGAGGGCCTATGACCGGCGCGACCGGGCAGGGCGTGCGGCTGCTGCTCATCGACAACTATGACTCGTTCACCTACAACCTGGTGCAAGCCTTCCTCATGCTCGGCGCCGAGGTGATCGTGCATCGCAACGACGCGCTGACGGTGCAGCAGGCCAAAGAGTTGGCGCCGACGCATCTGTGCATTTCGCCGGGCCCCGGTACGCCCTACGATGCCGGCGTATCGATGGAGATGATTCGTGCGTTCGCGGGCATCGTGCCGGTGTTCGGCGTGTGCCTGGGTCACCAGTCGATCACCGAAGTGTTCGGTGGCAAGGTGGTGCGTGCCGGGCGACTGATGCACGGCAAGACCTCCATGGTCATGCACGACGGGCAGGGGTTGTTCGCAGGCCTACCTGATCCCTGCGAGGTCGGTCGCTACCATTCTTTGATTGCGCAACCCGAGTCGTTGCCACCGGAGCTTGTCGTTACGGCCCGCACCGCAGAAGGCGAAATCATGGGGCTGCGCCATCAGACGCTCGTCGTCGAGGGGGTACAGTTTCACCCCGAGAGCGTGCTGACGCCGGATGGCCCCGCGCTGATGGCCAACTTCCTGCGCCAACGCAGCGGGCATCGCGAGGCAGCGCCGGGTCTGGGAGCACCAAGTCATGGATGACAAAGCGCTGCGGGCCACGCTCGAGCAGTTGCTGGAGCGGCATGATCTGACCGAAGCGCAGGCGGCGGCGGTACTCACTGCACTGACTACCGAGGTGCCACCGGCGTTGGCGGGTGCGCTGCTGGCCGCGTTGCGTGCCAAAGGCGTCGTGGCGGACGAGTTGCGTGGCTTCGCGCGAGCGATGCGTGCGCTCGCCCGTCGGCCGGCGATCGATTCCGAACTTGCGGCCCGTGCGATCGACATCGTCGGTACCGGCGGAGATGCCTCAGGCAGTGTCAATATTTCCACCGGCACGGCGTTGCTGGTCGCAGCCTGTGGTGTGCCCGTCATCAAGCATGGCAATCGCTCCGTATCGAGTCGCTCCGGCAGCGCCGATGTGCTTGAGCAATTGGGCTTGGCGTTGCCGCTTGATGACCTGCAGGCTGGCGAGTGTCTGCTGCGCAGCGGTTTCACGTTTCTGTTCGCCCCGTACTACCACCCGGCGATGAAGGCGATTGCGCCGGTGCGCCAGGCGCTCGGCATTCGCACCATCTTCAATGTTCTAGGGCCGCTGACCAACCCGGCGGCGCCCGCGTACCAGCTCACTGGGGCTTTCAGCGAACCGGTGGCATCGCTCATGGCCGATGCGCTCGCACGCATGCCCGGGCTAAAGCGGGCGTTTGTCGTGCATGCCGCCAACGGATGGGACGAACCAACGCCGATCTGTGAGTTCACGCTGTTCGATGTGGCGGCAGGACAGGTCCGTCGCAGCTCGCGGCGCCCGGAGGACTATGGCCTGCGCCGTTGCCGTGCCGAGGAACTCGCGGGCGGAGATGCCGCGGTCAATGCCGCTGCGCTGCGTGCGGTGTTGCACGGTGAGGACCGTGGTGGACACCGCGATGCGCTGCTGCTCGGCGCCTCGCTGGCACTCGAGTGCACGGGGATCGTCGCGGATCCGTTGGCGGGGCTGCAGACCGCGGCCGAGGCCATCGATAGTGGACGCGCTGCACGGGTCTTGGCTGCGCTCGCAGCCGTGGGTCAGGGAGCAGTCAAGCCGTGACAGCAGGCGATTTTCTCGCTGGCATGGCAGCCAGTTCGCGCGCCCGTGCGGCAGCGGCCAAAGAAATTACGCCGGAGTCTGCGCTTCTCGAGCAGATTGCGACGATGCCCCCCGCCGCCGAATTGCGTTTGTCGACGGGCGGTTTCGATCTGATCGCTGAGATGAAGCTGCGTTCACCCGCGCTGGGCGCGTTGCAGGGGTCGACTGATGCCGGTGCGGAGGTGCGCATCGACGCTTATGCGGACGGCGGTGCCGCCGCGATCTCGGTACTGACGGAGCCCTTGCGGTTCGACGGTGCGCTCGAGCACTTGCAGCATGCCGCGGCGCGACTTGGTGCCCGAGGCCCTGCCGCTATTCCGGCCATGCGTAAAGATTTTCTCGTCGAGCCTTATCAGGTTCTCGAGGCGCGTGCGGCAGGTGCCGGCGGCGTATTGCTGATTGT
>RGWK01000019.1 GCA_010029775.1 Gammaproteobacteria bacterium | reverse complement strand
CGATTCGGTCGGCAATCTGTACATCGCTGATCAAGGCAACAATCGGATCCGGGTTGTCGATCGGGTCAGTGGCGTGATCAGAACCGTGGCCGGCAACGGTAGCAGCAATTTTTCTGGTGATGGTGGGCTCGCGACGCTCGCCGCCTTGAGGAGTCCCACCGATGTTGCGTTCGATGCCACCGGCAACCTCTACATTACGGACTGGGGTAATGCGCGAATTCGTCGTGTAGACGTCGCGACGCGCTTGATCAGCACCTTTGCCGGCACAGGCAACGCCGCATCGTCGGGCGATGGTGGCAACGCCCTGCAGGCCGACATCAATCCCTACGGGTTAGCAATTGATGGCCGGGGCGATCTCGTATTCACGGAGATCAACCAGCACCGTGTCCGTCGAATCGATCAATCCACACGAACGGTTCGGACGATTGCGGGAACGGGAACTGCAGGTTTCTCGGGGGATGGAGGGCCGGCGATTTCCGCTGCCCTAAGTACTCCTCACGGCATCAGCATCGACACGGCAGGTAATGTGTTCGTTGGCGATGCATCGAACTATCGTATCCGGCGCATCGATCCTGCGGGCACGATCAGTACCTTCGCCGGCGGCGGCAACGCCGAGGAGAACGGTACGTCCGCGACCGACGTGCGACTCACCGGTCGGCCCATCGACGTTGTGATGGGTGACTCAGGTCTCTGGTACACAGAATTTGAGTCGGGCCGCGTGCGCAAGATCGACTCGTCGACTCTCGTCGTTACGACGGTCGCTGGTGGAGCGCGTCCTGGTTTCGGTGGGGACGGTGGCCCGGTGATCTCGGCCTCTCTCAATGCGCCTAACCGTGTCGCTCGCGACTCGAAGGGTAATCTTTACATCGGCGATATCGACAACCAGCGAATCCGCCGTATCGACGGCCGCACAGGCGTCGTCTCAACCGTCATTAGCAGCGTACTGCCCGGCTTGCCGTTGACGCCCGGCGGAATTGCCTTTGATGCGGCTGACAACTTGTATTTCTCGGAGCAGCGCAGCAACCGGGTCTGGCGTATCGGCGCCAGTGACGGTGTGGTGGTGTCGGTCGCGGGAACGGGGTCGCGTGGTTATGGTGGCGATGGTGGTTTGGCGACTTCTGCGATATTGAATGAGCCTGGTGCCCTGCGGTTTGATGCAGACGGCAATTTGCTAATCGCTGAACCTGGCAATCTACGCGTCCGTAAAGTGACGATGGCTACTGGAATCATCACAACGATCGCCGGGACTGGTGAATGCTGCGGCGACGCAGACGACGGCCAGCTTGCAAACGCGTCGCGTCTCGCCTATCCGTCTGGAATTGCGGTTGATCGTAATCGAAACGTGTACATCGCCGATCGCAGCAATCGTGTGCGGAAGGTAGATGTCGCGGGGGTCATCACCACCATCGCGGGTAATCGCAATGGCGGGTACTCAGGCGAGAACGTGCTTGCGAGCAACGCGAGTCTGCAAATACCCAGCAGTGTCGCGGTGGACTCTCAAGGGAACGTGTTCTTCACCGAAGAAGAGGGTTACCGGGTGCGTAAAGTCGAGCGTGCGACGGGGCGCCTGACGACGATTGCCGGGAACGGAGAGCGTGGCTTCGGTGGCGATGGCGGTTCGGCGACCTCCGCCCGATTTGACAACTTCCGCTCGGACGAATTGATCGTGGATCCGAGCGGTAATTTGCTGATCACCGACACGCGTAACAACCGCGTACGTGTCGTTCACTGTGCTGCAGTCGCTGAGTCCGGCATTACAAGCGACTGTGCTAGCACTGCCGCGTTGGCCGCCGGCGATCGGGTGCAAGTCACTTGGAACGTGACGGGCGCAACGCAATGCGTGGCAAGCGGGGCGTGGCGCGGCGAAAAGCGTGTTTCGGGCGGCGAGTGGCTATGGCTCGGAGCCGGTAACCGTCGCTATACCTTGACGTGCACCGGACCGGGTGGAGTGACGGTCAAGGATATCGATGTGACAGTCGCGCTCAGCGCGGCGACGGATTCGGGGATCGCGGCCGTCGTGCCGCCCACCGCGCCGTCACGAACGGGACTCGCCCGGTCGGGCACGCTGGAAATATCTTTGACAGGCATCGCCCAAAATGGATCGAGAGCACCCGTGGTCTCCGAGACCGAGGTCAGCACCGATGTGGCAACCCAAGGCGGCGGTGGGCGTTATGTGATCGTCGGTGAATCGAATGCGTCAGCGGACCAGCGCCGCTGGCTACTGCAGCGACGCGAAACGGGGGATGGCGTCTCTGCCGAGCGCGAACTTCCCAAAACTCAAGACGTGTTGTGGCGTCGCAAATCGGGTGCTGGTGTTCCGTTGCCGAGCACGGCGTGGGTGCGCCAGTGCGGTGCGACGGTATACACGATACAGGATGGGTATCGGTTGCAATTGACTGCGTGGGACGCCGAACTCGCCAACGGGTGGCAATCAGAAATAACCCTGGGTGAGACGGGGCGTAGCACCTTACTCACCGAGGTTGCCTGTGCCGGCGACGCGTTGAGGGTTACGGGTCATTCCCTTGGAATTAATGAGTTTGAGCCTTCGCTCGATTCGGTGATGGAGGATGCCCGTCGATTCTCCGCGATGCTGGTCCGTGGACGATCCGAGCCAACCGAAGCGGACTGGGGTGATGCACCGTTCTCCGTTGCCGAATTTTGCGCCTCGTCGTCACGCGAGCGAGCGACCTTCTGCGCGGGCTACCGCGATGTGCCAGCTAACTAAGACTTGTGGCGATTTAGCAACAAATTTACCTGGCAGTTTTGCTACGTAATTACTTAAAACCGTGACGTCCTTGGAACTTTGAGGGCTCGTCGCTGGAAGTCGGTTGCATTTGGAGTTAGTTTGTCGAAAAAGGCAGGGATGCCTCGTCTGCCGCTCGAGACCGAATAGTGAGCCTACGGCCCCACAATTTGATCGTCGCTTTGACGCTGTTGATCGGCGCGGTGTCTTACCGTGTCATCGCACAGCCCCAAGCGACGTTGAACTTGACCTCGACAGCCGCGGCAGTCGCGGTCGGTAAAACCACTACGCTGCGCTGGTCGTCTAATGCCGACTCGTGCGTGGCCACCGGTCAGTGGACCGGTACGTTCATCGGCAAACAGGCTCAGTCGTTCTCCTTTGTCGTAGGGCCGCTGACCAATCGCGACAACTCTTTTACGCTGACGTGCAGTGGTCCCGCCGGTTCGGTCGCGCGCACCGTCGTCGTTCAAGCGTTGCCCTCTCCTGCGATCCGGCTCGTCGCTTCGGACAACGCCTTATTGCCCGGTGAGTCGCTCAATCTTGAGTGGTCGGCCGCGGATGCGACGAGTTGTACGGCGAGCGGATCCTGGGCCGGCACCCGCCCTGTGAGCGGCACGGAAACCGTCCCGAACCTCACCAAGGGGAGTAAGACCTTCACCTTGAGTTGCCGAGGGGTCGGCGGCTCAGCGCGCCAGGCTGTTCAAGTTTCCGTAGCTGCGGCTCCGACGTTGGCTTTCACGGCGACGGCGACCGCCGTGCTGGACGGTCGGACGACGACCTTGCGCTGGCGCACCACTGACGCGACGGCATGTACGGCGAGTGGTGACTGGACCGGCCCGAAGGCCAAATCAGGTTCGGAGACGGTGGGCCCCATCGTCAACGAACAGTACGTGTACAACCTTAGCTGCACGGGCCCCACGGGCGAGGATACTGAAACCGTCATCGTCGAGAAGGTCGATCCGCCAACGCTCGATATGACCCTGAGCCGGTCGGCTGTGAAGCCGGGCGAAACCGCGACGCTCAACTGGACCAGCACGGATGTGCAAAGTTGCCAGGCGAGCGGGGGCTGGAGCGGTGCGAAACCCGCCTCGGGTAGCGAGACCCTCAAAGATTTCACGAGCAAGGGCAAAAAGACCTACAGCTTGAGCTGCAAGGGTGGCGGCGGTTCGGTGCGTGATTCGGTCGTATTGGAGATTGCACCGCCTCCGACCATTAGTTTTACCGCCTCTCCCGCTGAAGTCGCCGAAGGCGCTTCGGCCTCGCTGCGCTGGTCGACAGAGGATGCGACGACCTGCGTTTCCGGTGGCGATTGGGTTGGCGATCGCGGCAAATCGGGTTCGGCATCGACCGGTCCGCTCAATAAAGTCGAGAACACCTTCACCATCACCTGCAGCGGCGCCAATGGGCAGTCATCCGCTACGGTCACCGTCAAGGTACTGCCGCGGCCGGATGTGCAGTTTGGGCTCAGTTCACCCGCTGCCGCGCCGGGCAAGAGCGTGACCCTCAATTGGTCAAGCGCCAACGCAAGTTCCTGTCGAGCGAGCGGTGGCGCCTGGAGCGGTGAAAAGGGCGCCAGCGGCTCCGAAACAATTCAAAGCCTGACACCGGGCGACAAGAAATTCACGCTGACCTGCACTGGCTCGGGCGGCAGCACCGTGGTCGATCGCACGTTGATCGTGACTGACCCGCCGACCATCACGCTGACGACTTCGAACAAAGGCTCGGTTGCGGCGGGTGGAAGCGTCACGCTCACCTGGGTGGTGACGAACGCAGTGTCCTGTTCGGCGAGCAGCAACGTTCCGGGTAGCGCCTGGACCGGCGCAAAAAATAGCGCAGGGGGCTCGGAAGGCAGTGGGCCACTGACGCGGCGCAGTAGCGAATTTACGCTCAGTTGCCGTGGTCGCAGCGGCGAAGAATCCTCGGTCACCCGGACGGTTGAGGTGTCGGGTACAGCCGTCATCGACTCGTTCACCGCGACGCCAAGCACGGTTAAGGTAGGAAGCTCTACGGCTTTGGCGTGGAGCAGTAGCGGCGCAACGAGTTGCGTTGCGAGCGGCGCGTGGTCGGGAGACCGACCGACCTCTGGGACGGTGACAACGGATGCGCTGCCGCTGGGCGAGCGCGCGTTCACCTTGACCTGTAGCAGCGCAACGAGCGGAGACGCGCGAACCGTTAAGGTCAATGTGGTGGCACCGACTGCGGAAATCAGTCCATCCAGTCAGGCCTTTGGCGAACAGGCCGCCGGGACGCGTAGTGAGCCGCGAACCTTCGTGTTGCGAAACACCGGCTCATTCGCTCTGACTTTGAGCGGGTTCAGTATTTCAGGCGCTAACGCAGGCGAGTTCGCACAAACCAACAACTGCGCAGCCACGCTGGCACCGCAGGCGAGTTGCTCTATCGCGGTGACCTTCGCGCCGACCAGCGCAGGCAGCAAGAGTGCGACTTTGCGGGTTGCGGCGGATGTGCAGTCGGGTGCACTGACGGTTGCCTTGAGCGGTAGCGCAACGGCGGCGCCGCGCATCGCCGTGGCTCCGGCAACGCTAGACTTCGGCAGTCAAGCCGTGGCGCAGCCAAGCGGGGGTCGTACGCTTGCGGTACGCAACGTGGGCAACGCCCCATTGTCGATTAGCGGGCTCGTTCTCGGGGGCGATGCGGCGGCGCAGTTTAGCCAGACCAATGATTGCCCGGCCTCGCTCGCTGTCGACGCCACCTGCACCATCACGGTCCGTTTCACTCCCGCCAGTCCTGAGGCCAAGGCCGCCACGCTGACGGTTAATTCGAATGCCGCGAACGGTTCAGCCGTCGTTGCTCTGTCAGGATCCGGTGCTTCGGTTCCGGTCGCTGCGCTCAGTGTGTCGAGTCTTGGATTCGATCGCGTTGAAGTGGGTGCTGCCGGCGTCGAGCGCACGCTGACCTTGAGCAACAAGGGCGGCGCGGCTTTGGCCTTGAGCTCGGCAGGCTTTCGTATCACGGGCGCCGATGCTTCAGCGTTCAGCGTGACGAGCAACTGTCCGGAGTCCCTGGCACCCGGCGGTGACTGCACGGTGTCGGTGCGTTTTGCGCCTGCGAGCCCAGGTGCGAAGAGCGCGACATTGAGCATTGCTTCGAATGCGCCGGCTGGCGCTGCGACAGCATCGCTGGCGGGCACGGGAACTCAGGCGGTGTTGTCCGTATCGGTTGATACCGTCGATTTCGGCGACCAAGTTAAGACCATTCGCAGTTCGGCCCGCACGGTGACGGTGAGCAACTCGGGCAACGTGGCCGCAGCACTGAACCCGATTACGATTTCCGGTGCGGACGCCGATGCGTACGCTCAGACCACCACGTGCGGCACCAGCCTCGTCGAAGGGGGTACGTGCACCGTAACGCTGACCTTTACGCCGCCCTCGGTGGGCGGCAAGAGTGCGGTGTTGCGCGTTTCGGGCGGGGAGTTCGTCAAGGAGATTTTCATCTCCGGATTCGGCGTTGACGATCGACAGACCGCGGCGGGTATCGGTGGGAGCTCAGGGACAATTACGGGTGGAGCGATCGTGTGGGCCCCGCCGGGTCGTATATCCAAGTTCGGCTTACCTGGTGGTGTACGCCTGTTCCGTAACCGCACGGGAAATACCGCGGCCGCCGACTCGACCGAACCACGTGTTTTCAAGATCAACCCTGACGGGACGGCAGCCGAGATCACGTTTCGTGATCGGGACGGAAAGACTGTCACCCAGGACACGCTTAAGATCCAGTCGATCGTCGATCTGGAAAAATTTCAGATCATCAAAGTTCTGGGGACCGATGGACGCCCTGCCGAATATCTGATCTCTAAGGACTCCGGCGCCGCCTACCTCACCGAGGGCCTTGAGTGGAATTCGCCGAAAGTGCTTGCCAACGGCAGCATCATTGCGCGCAAAGGCTCGCAGTTGTTTGTCGTCGACACCAGCACGCTGTCGCAGTCGCCGACGGCGGTGCTGCGCGGTCGTTTCCTGCCTGGAGTCGATGCGATTTCGGATTTCGAGGTCAGCGAATCGGACAACTTCGTCGTGTATTCGGGCTCTACCGTAGGCAGCACGGGCGCCTCGACGGGTGTTTGCCGTGTGTACGATTTGGAGGCGGCGCCTGAAGTCGCGTTCAATAATCTTTCCCGATTTGTCTCGGGTGCCAACGACAGTGGTGGCTGGGGAACGTGTTTGTGGATGCGCAACCCGGTAACCGGTGAGTTGCTCTTCCCGGACAGTACCAAGAAGTCGGCTGACAAGGCGGTCTATGTGCCGATCGTTCGTCGGACGGATGGCAGTCTTGGGGCCGGTGATCCGCAGACCTTCACCTGCTCGTTCAAGTTGTCCGAGTCTAACGGTGGCGCGCTGAGCAGTACCGCCAAAGAATTCCCCGCGGAGCAATGCAAGCACACCAACTCCGGCGTGGCCTTCCGCAAACGTGGCCGCTGGGTGGGCGACCAGCATTTCTTCGGAACCGATACTCGGTTCATCAGTCCTTCAAGGGTCGTCAGCTCAACCCGCTCGCCAATGTGGCGGGTACGGCAGTCCTTCAGGGCGAAGTGCTGGTGCGCTCAACGGTATTCACCGACGTTGAGCCGGAAGAGTTCGATATCCGACTCGTCGTCGAACCGCAGTCGGTGTTCCGTTTGGCGCGTTACAAGGCGACCTCGCGAGTCGTCAGCAGCGTCGGCGGACAGATCGGCCCAGCTACGATCGAGGTCGCAGCCGGACGCCAAGGCAGTTTCGAAATAGCCCTCCCGACGACGCCGGGCACCGGTTTGGTGAAAGTGACGGGCTGCGGCGGGTCTCTCAACGGCCTTGTATACGTAACCGCTGCGATGACGGCCGATTGCGTAGTGACCGCCGAGTTCGGCAATGTATCCGCTGCGCCCAAGCGTTTTGTCACTAGCGCAACAGAGCTTTTCTTTGACTCGCAGGTCGTGAATGCCTCGAGTGCCACCCAAGCTATCACGATCTCGAACAGCGGCAGCTTGCCGCTGGCTTTGTCTGCTCTTGCCGTCACGGGTACCAACGGCGGTGAATTCGGGCTGAGTCACAACTGCCCTGCATCATTGACGGTAGGCGCCAGTTGCGTGGCTACGGTTCGCTTCACGCCTACGGGAACGGGGGAGCGCAACGCAAACGTCACTATCGGTTACGATGCAACGGCTGGCGCGCAATCGGTGAAGCTGTACGGAATTGGTGTCGCTAGCGGTTCCACGCTCGGTGATCAAGCATTCCCGGCCACCTCGGCCGAGGCCTTAAAGGCCGCACGCCCGACGCTCGCCAGTGGCGTTTACTGGTTCGACCCAGATGGAGCCGGCGGTCAAGCGGCCTTCCGCGCATATGCCGACATGACCACCAACGGCGGTGGTTGGTTGCAGGTGCGCCGAATTCCGGGCAGCGGCGGCTGGTTCTCGCAGAACGATAACCTCGCAGGCACAACCGCTCTAAACGTCGCCCAGTCCACGACCGTCAACGCGAGTTCAGAGTGGAGCCTGGCGTTCTCGCCCTATGTTGATGCGGGTACCGAGTACCTGTTTGCGACGGGTGCCGATACGGTCTGGTGTGCACTGCGCCGTGGCAACAACATTTTCGACGGACAGGTGTCGTTGACGACTCGGGCCTCACCAGTGCTCGCTTCGGCTGGCACTGCGGTAACGAGCGGCGGATTCACCAATGTGCTCTTTCGCGCTGCGAATCCGGAGGACCCGTGGATCGGCTGTGAGGGTGACCACAACGCCAACACCACGCGGATGCTCTACGGTGAAAGTGGCAGGTCTGAGCATTCCGGGTTCAAGAACACCGCGAACGGCATTAACGTATTCGTTCGTAAGTTGCGTGTTACGGCTAACGGCGTCGGTTTGAGTTCCAGCGCCCTAAACTTCGGCACCACCAACGTCAACGCAACGAGCGCAGCACAGTCAATTACTCTGACGAATTCGGCGAACGCTGCGGTAGAGATCAAGCGGGTTTTTGTCGCGGGTGCGGACAGCGCGCAATTCCTTGTCACGCACAACTGCCCGAGCTCGCTCGCCGCACAGGCAAGTTGCGTTGCTAACGTGCGTTTTGCGCCGTTGCTTGAGGGCGTTCGACAGGCAACGCTCGTCGTCGATTCATCTGCGCTTCGCCTGACGGCGAGCCTTTCAGGGACCGCGCGTGTCACGCGTGTCTCTTTGACGAGCACTGCGGCCGCGACGGGCGTGAAGTCCGGTGAGGCCATCACCCTCACCTGGGATAGCGTGGGCGTCACGAGTTGCACGGCGAGCGGAGATTGGTCGGGTGCGAAGCCCGTACGCGGCAGCGAAAGCAGTGGTCCCTTGGTTGGTACGGCCGGCACGACGGCGCGCAGTTTCCGCCTCGATTGTGTGCAGGAGGGTGGTGGCACGTTGACGTCAGTGCTTTCCGTGCCGGTCGCGCCGGCGCTCGAGGTTGCCCCGACGTCGCTTGCGTTTGGGGATGTGGCGAGCGGCACGACGAGCAGCGCGCGTTCCGTTGTCATCACCAATCGCAGCACGCTCGCGCTGGGCGCGCCGGTGATTACCCTCGATGGCGTCGATGCCGCCATGTTCACCCAGAGCTCGAACTGCGGCAATTTCATCGCGCCGGGTGCAGCCTGCACGGTATCGCTGCAATTCCGGCCGGGCGCTACGGGGGCGCGCACGGCGCGCGTGGTCGTTACCGGCCGACTGACCACTGACGGTCGTTTGCTCGAGACACAACTCACGAGTCCCTCGACGCAACGCTTCTTCGCTGATAACGGGCATATCTATGAATTCGTGACGAGTGGCGCGAGCTGGTCGAACGCTCGAACCCTCGCGGAATCGCGGCGCTTGGCGGGCAACCCGGGTTACCTCGCGACGATCACTTCGGACGCCGAGATGGCTTTTGTCAAAAAGGCGTATGCCGACGGTGTTCTCAAGGGAGACTCGATCTGGCTTGGGGCGAGCGACGCCGCGGTAGAGGGTCAGTGGCGCTGGGTCACGGGGCCCCAGTCAGGGACTGCTGTGGCGACCAATCTTTGGGTTGCAGGCGAACCGAATAACGCCGGCGAGGAAGACGCGGGTGCGCTCGGTTACTTCGGCCGCGGCATGAATGACTTGGCGGATCGCGAAAACGCGCCGGGTATTTCGGGTTACCTCGTCGAGTACAGCGGTGGCGCCACGGTAGAGGCGGCTGTGCCGGTGACGGGTACGGGACTCGCCGTGGCGTTGGTGGGCGATACGGCACAAACCGCAGCGACATCGGCGGCACAGCTCATTAGCACTCGGCCCTCCGCGACGAACGGAATGTATTGGTTCGACCCGGATGGTGCGGGTGGCAATCCGGCGTTCCGAACGTACGCGGACCTCTCGACTGCCGGTGGTGGTTGGATGCAGGTGCGACGTATCCCTGCGGGCATCAATTGGTTCCCGGTCAATGACAACCTCGCAGGCACTGCGGCACTAAACCCGAGCGATGCTGAGAAGTTCAACCACACCTCGGCGTGGAGTCTCAAGTACGACTACTTTGTCGATGCGGACACCGAATTTATGTTCGCATCAGGCAATGGCTCCGCATGGTGCGTACTCAGACGAGGGTCCGGTAATTTCGATGCGACAACCTCGCCGACGGAGCGAACCTCGCGGGTAGTCGCTTCGAGCGGAACAGCCGTCGCAGCCGGCGGTTTGGTGAACGTCCTTTTCCGACCGGCGAACCCGGAAGATCCTTGGATCGGCTGCCAAGGCGACCTCGCGGCCAATGCGGCGCGGATGCTGTACGGCGAAACCAGTATCCCAGCCTACGTCGCCTTCAAGGACGCCAACAACGGCATCAACGTGTTCGTGCGCAAAGCACCGGCCTCGCGTCTTGCCAGTGTTAACGGCGGACTCAGTCTTGCGACGTCGAGTTCGAGCGCGATCGCAGGGTCGGTGGTGTTGCGTAACCAGGGTAGCGTCGGTAGTCAGCCGCTGGCGCGTCCGAACTTCACGGTGCGTGGTGCGGATGCTGCGGCCTTCCGGGTCGCGAATAACTGCAGCGCCACCATTGCGGCGGGCGCCGAGTGTGCTGTGCAGGTCGAGTTCAGGCCGCAGCGAGCCGGTCGCCACAGTGCTGAACTCGCCTGGGATGGCACAGCGCCACTAGACCAATGGGGTGCGACGACTGTTGTCAATCGATCGAGCACGCAAAACGGCATCAAGGGTGTCGCGCGTGATTCGTCCGGCAACCTTTATTTCGGTGAATATCTCAGCGGTGTAATTCGCAAGATCGACGCGAAGACCGGCACGGTATCCGTGCTTGTTTCTGGATTGCCCGGCGTCAACGGCCTGTTTATCGATGGCGATCGGTTGTACGCCGCCGTGGGCAGCGCGCACGTCGTGGTCCGTGTCGATATCAACTCGGGCAATTTTGTGGTTGTCGCGGGTACGCCCAACGTGCCGGGCAATACGGGAGATAGTGGTCCTGCCACGCAGGCGACATTGACGGATCCGACTAGCGTGTTGGTCGACCGACTCGGGCGCTTGTTCATCACTCAAGATAAGGGCGGGCGGTTGCGGATGGTCGAGCCGAGCGGCGCGATTTATACCGTAACCGAGACCGGTGTCGCCGAAGGACTCGCGATCGACAGTCGCGGCAACGTTTACTTCGGCGATAACTCAGGTCACCGCATTCGCCGGATTTCGGCGACCGTACCCACCGTCGGCTCGGACCTTCCGTTCACCATCACCACTGTGGCCGGCAATGGAAGCCTCGGTGGCAGTGGTGATGGCGGCGATGCCGTGGCGGCTTCGCTGTCGTATCCGCAGGCTCTGTACGTTGACGAATTCGATCGTATGTACTTCTTCTCGTCCGGTCGTGTGCGCGAGGTGGATCTCACCACGGGGAAAATTCGCACCATCGCTGGTACGGGCGCGACCTCCGGTACGGCGGGCGAGGGCTGGGCCGCGCTCGCAGCGACCATCGGCCGCTCATTCGGTATCACGGGTGACGGCGACGGCACCCTGTTTGTCACGGACTACGTCAGTAGCCGCCTGCTGCGTTTGAGCGCGCCTGAGAATGTGCCGCTGGTGGGTTACGGAACGGACTGTTTCGCAATTGCCGATGGCAGCTACGACTGCTACGTCGCCGGGTTGCCCATTCGGCTGATCAATCCGGTCGTGACGAGTAACGGCCGCCTGTACATGCACTGGGACGTCGATGGTGATGGTAAGACCGTCACCGGCACGGACTGGGAGCGGCAAAAGAGCGATTCGGTCAACCATCGACTACTGGATGCCTTGATGAACGCGGGTGGCGACACCTTCGACACCCAGGACGCTGGCGCTGTTGCGGGGGTCGACGACGCCCGCACTCGTGGCGCCGGTGCCGTGACGCTCGTGTTGCCCACGGCGACCGAGTTGCAGGGGATCTACCGCGACACGACGCTTGCGAGACCCCCGGGCGGCTGGAGCAACTTCCACTACTGGTCGGCGACGCGCGCGCCGGGCAGCACTGCGAACGCCCACGTCAACGTATTCCTCGGTACCGAGCGCGGGGGCACTACGAACTATGGTGGCGGTGATTACGACTCGGCAGGTTCGGTGGTAGCGCTGCAACTGCTTTCTTCGACGCCGCCAACCTTGACGCTGTCCGCATCCGCAACGGCCGTGGACGCTGGGGCGACGGTGCAACTGACCTGGAGCAGTACCAATAGCAGCCTCTGCCGTGCAGAGGGTGGTTGGAGTGGCGCCCGCTCCTTGTCGGGTAGCGAGAGCAGCGGTGCGCTGACTTCAGGCAGCAGGACCTTCACTCTCACCTGCGATGGCGCGGGTGGGCGGGTATCTCGCAGCGTCACCGTCAACGTCGCGTCCACCCAGTCGGTCTCCGTGGCGCCGAGCACTATTGCGTTCGGCGAATTGGCCGTCGGCGCGGTGAGCGCGGTGCGCAGCGTGACCTATCGCAACATCGCCACGGGCAGTGTGGCGATCACCGGCATCACTATCCTCGGTGCCGATGCCACGCACTTTTCGCTGACTAACAACTGCCCCTCGACGCTGGCAGCTGGTGCCACCTGTACGGTGTTCGTACGTTTTGCGCCGACGGCAGCGAGCCTCAAGACCGGCACACTGCGGATTAATTCGTCCACCGCCGCGGCCGTCGCCTCGGTTTCTCTTTCGGGCACGGGCGATGCCAACGCGTTGAGCCCTGTGCCCTACGTCAGTCGCTTGAGCGCGGCGGATATCACTAACGCCGCGACCCAAGTCTATTGGCCGGTCAACGGGCACATCTACGAGCGGGTTCCCGAGAGCGTGGTTTGGGCTGATGGACTTGCTCGTGCGGCCCAAAGAAAACTGGGTGCGGTACCCGGCTACCTCGCGACGGTGACAACCCCTGCCGAGGCCTCATTCATATTCGGATCGTCAGGTTTCGGTCGGGCTGGAATGGGCTCTCCGAATTTTGTATTGCTCGGTGCCAGTGATGCGGCATTTGAGGGTGACTGGCGATGGGTCACAGGGCCGGAGGCGGGCGAGGCCGTGCGCTCCGATTTATGGAACAAGGTCAACGGCGAGCCGAATAATTCCGGCGGTGAAAACTTCGCCCAGTTCTGGGACAACGGCCTCCTCAACGACATTAACGGTTCTTCAGCTTTTCCGTACTTGATCGAATACGGCGGCGATCCGGTTAGCGCGCTCGAGGGTGGTATCAGCGCTAGCCGACCTGTCGTTGTTTCGCTCGACAACGGCCGCACCATCATCGCGTACAAGCGCGGCATCGATATCTGCAGTTCGACCTTTGATCCGCGTTCCTGCACGGAACGTTCCGCTACGTGGCATATGGTGATCGACGCCACCGGCGTGATCGTGCCGCCGCAGCAGACTGCGGCGGCAATCGATGCCAACACTGCGCATAACAATGCGACGCGCGGCCCGAGTTCGGGCTCCAAGTTCGGTGATGGGCTCACGGCTGTTGTTGGTCTTGCGAACTCCGGGCACAACACGGCGGGTGGCAACGCGGTTGTAATCGGCGGCGATGGGCTCGTGCGCCGGGCGATCGGCGGCACAGGGGCGTATGGCTCCGAGGTCTGCAGCATCGGCAGTGACACGATCATTACGTCCTTGTACGTCGATCCGGTCACGAACAAGGCGAACTGGTTCCCGGGCACCGACGGCAACGCCGGTGAAATCAACTTTGGCTCGTACGGCTACAACTACAACGCGAGTCAGGACATCGGCTGCGGCGAGAATGCCACGCTGGGTAGATTTGCCGTCATTGCCGACGGCGGTCCTGGCGTCAACTGGCGCCTGCGTCACTATGCCGTCAACGGAATCACTTGGACACAACGCGGCGAAGCCGTGCGTGTCGGTACGCGCGGCAACTCGGGCACGGTGCCCTCGACCATCGGCCATGGCATAGCCATCGCAGGGACCAAGGGCCTTGCCCTGTATCGCGATCTCGACAGCGATGGCCGCTCGCAGATGTACTTTGCGCGCTTCAACCTCAGCACCGCTGGTATCGGTTTGGTTGATGCCTCGGGAGTGCGAATCGCGCAGGACGTGTTGCGCTTCGAAGCCCTGAGTGGCGCGGTGATCTACAGTGGCAGCGGTGACGATTTCTTCGTAGCGCTGTATCAGGCAGGGAAATCAGCGAGCGGGCAGGCCGCCAACACCCAGCAGGCGGTGCGCTTGCTGCGCGTGAATCACAGCACCGGCGCTGTCACTGCAGTGGCGACCCCGCTGATCGTTTCAGATTGGGTACCCGGCAACAGCCTGCGTGATGTCTCGCTCAACGCCGAGGGGTACTCGACTGCGCACAATGAAAATATCAGTCTCGCCCTGAGTTGCGACGGTAATGTGTACGTTGCTGCGACACTGCGCGAAGGCACGGAGCGGGGTTCGCTCAAGGTCTATCGCTTCCGCGTCGGGCAAGATCAATGCAAGCCGGCGACCGCTCGAGCAGTGCTCAGCACCACTGCCCTCACGTTTGGTACTCAGTCGGTGGGCTCAAGTTCGGCTGTCCAAACCCTGACGGTGCAGAACCAAGGCGAGATTCCGCTGCGCCTCTCGCAGTTCAACCTCACCGGTGCGGCGAGCACCGACTTTAATGTCGTCTCATTGTGTCCTTCCCAGTTGGCCTCGGGTGCGACTTGTGCCGTCAACGTCACCTTCAAGCCCGCGTCGTCGGGTGCGAAGACGGGCACGATCACGCTGAGCTCTGACTCGGCGACGACTGTTTCTCCGGTGCAGCTGACGGGCACTGGCGGTACCGCCCTGCCGGGCGAGGGCCCGAGTACCGCAGTGGCATCGGTTGAAGCACTGCGTTCCGCCCGCCCTACTGCCATATCGGGCGTGTATTGGTTTGACCCGGATGGTGCAGGCGGCAATGCGGCTTTCCAGGCGTACGCCGACGTCAACACTGCAGGGGGCGGCTGGATGCTGGTGCGACGTATCCCGGCCACGGGCGGGTGGTACTCGCAGAATGATGACCTGCGTGGTGTCGCCGAGCGCAACATATCGAGCGCGACGAACCCAACCGCCACGACCGAGTGGTCGCTGAAGTTCGACAGTTTTGTGGACGAGAACACCGAGTACCTCTTCGCCACGGGCGATGGGGCGAATTGGTGCGTGTTGCGCCGAGGCAGCAACAACTTCGACGGTATCGTCAATGCACCTTCGGGCTCTGAGACGCGCAGCACCACGGTCATCGCATCGCAGAACATGGCGATTGCAGCGGGCGGTCTCACCAATGTACTCGCGCGAGCGAATTCGGAAGATCCTTGGATCGGCTGCCAGGGCGGACACACGGCCAACCAAGCGCGAATGCTCTACGGCGAGAGCGGCACCACGCTGTACACGGGATTCAAGAACTCGAGCAACGGTATCAACATATTTGTTCGTAAACTGAAGGGCTCGGTCACTGTGGCGCGTCTTGCCGCGACTCCGACCTCGGTGGACTTCGGCACGGTGAGTGCCGACACGCAGAGCGCTGTGACGACCGTCGAGTTGCGCAACAGCGGGGATGCGGAACTGCGTCTCGGTGCGATCGGTGTCGATCAGGTCGCCGTAGTGGACGTCGGCTCGGTGATCAACGCGACGACCAATACGAGTGGTGTCATGCCATCCGGTCGTAGCGCCGTGCAGGTGGCTTTGGCCAAGGGCACCTACCTGATCACGCCGATCATGGGGCGTCTGTCGGCATTCCAATACGGCGGTGGCGCGCCCTTTGTGGTCTGTTTCGACTACGTGACCAGCGAGAACGCTACGCGCCAGAGCGCTGGTGGTAGCTGTGGTGGGGCCCGCGGCTTCTCGACTCAGGCCGACGCAGTGTCGGCAGCAACCAGTGCGCAGGTGACGCTGAACAACGACGGCTGGATCCGTTTCTTCCATTACGATTCGTTCGTCGACGACAACCCGCCCAACCAGGGCGTCAGCCTCTCGATCACCCGTGGTCTGCAGCCCGGTAGTGGCGCCGTGTCCAACGTGCCGGGTTTGTCGCTGAACCGCCCGCACATCACCACCTATGATGCAGCGGGCAACCTCTTCATCTCCGACACCTACAACCGGCGAGTTGTACGGGTCGGTATCGGTGGTGAGGTCAGTGTATTCGCATCCTTGAACGGCCCATACGCGATGGGTTCGGCGTTCGACTCGGCGGGTAACTTCTACGTTTCGGATTACGCCGGCATCTTCAAGTTCAGTCCGTCGGGAGCGGCCCTCGGGGTCGTATCGGGCTTGGCCAACGTGCGCGCACTGGCCTTCGACCGGCAGGACAACCTCTACGCGTTGATGCTGAACTCGCAGGTCCGGCGGCTGTCGGTTGCAGCCTCGGTGGTGGGCACTAACAACATTGGCACGGTGATCGCGGGCACGGGCGCAAACGGGTACTCCGGTGACGGTGGGGCGGCGACGAGCGCACAACTGTATTCGCAGTTCAGTGTCGGTCTGGCTGTCGATGCGACGGGCAACGTGTACGTAGCCGACCGCTTGAACCATCGCATCCGTCGCATCGGCACCGACGGCAAGATCAGCACGATTGCTGGTAACGGCACCGCGGGCTTCTCGGGCGACGGCGGCCTCGCGACGGCAGCCCAACTGAACCAGCCCACGGGACTTGCCTTTGATCGCTTTGGCAATCTGTATGTTGCGGACGGTCTCAACTACCGTATTCGACGTGTGACTCCCGAGGGTTTGATCAGCACCGTCGTCGGTAACGGTGAGGGCACCAACGCAGGTGACGGTGGGCACTCTCTTTCGGCCTCACTCGCAAGCGGCATCGGCATTCAAGAGCCGGACGTGTTCCGTGACACCTTGGTCTTCGCCGATCACGACGCCTCTCGCATCCGTCGCGTCGCGCTCTCTTCGTCGGCATTGGCCGAAGGTTTTGGCGAAAGTCCGTTTACTCTGGTGAGCAGCGATTGCCCGCGCCCCGTCGATTCGCGAGGTCTCGCGGCAGGGGTAAGCTGCAAGGTGGGTCTGCGGTTCCGGCCGACGACTGGCGGTGCGAAGACAGGCGAGTTGCGGGTGTTCTCCACCGCTCTGACCGAGCCGTTGAAGGTGAGTTTGAACGGCGCCGGCGCCGCCCAAATCAATTTCAACGTCCTGCGCACGCCGACTGCCGGTACGATCTCGACCTTGGCGGGCGGCGGCGGTGGTGGGGATGGTGTGGCGGCCACGCTGTCCTCGCTCAGCAGCCCGTTTGATGTGGCGATGGACAAAGTCGGTAATGCATACATTGTCGATGCCACGGGTCATAAGGTTAGAAGGGTCGACGCAGTCACCGGTATCATCAGCACGGTGGCGGGTACCGGAGCGCGAGGGTTCTCGGGTGATGGCGGTGCGGCAACGGCTGCAACACTCAACGAGCCTGCGGCCGTCGCTGTTGAAAGTTCCGGGAATATTCTCATCGCGGACAAGAACAACTTCCGCGTACGGCGGGTTAATGTCGCAACGGGCGTGATTACGACGGTCGCGGGTAACGGGACCAACGCCAACTCGGGAGACGGACAGGCCGCCACGAGCGCCGCCATCGCCCAACCGCTCGGCGTTGCTGTGGATTCAGCGGGCAATATCCTCATCGCCTCGGGCGTTATCCGTAAAGTGACTGTCGCTACGGGCGTTATTTCGACGATTGTTAGAGGCGTCGGTTACGCTGGCGATGGAGGGCCCGCGCAGAACGCGCTCACTTCGGCGCAGGGCAAGATCGTCGTCGCGGGCGGAAACACCTTCGCC
>RGWK01000180.1 GCA_010029775.1 Gammaproteobacteria bacterium | reverse complement strand
GCCACCGGCACGACCTTGTATCCCGTGCGGCTCGCGAGCAGTGCCCCACTGACGCCGTAGCGGCGAGTCTGGCCCGCAGCCATACGGGTGCCTTCCGGGAAGATCAGCATCGACAACCCCTCGTCCAGCCGAGCGTGGCCTTGTGCGACCACCTGATTCACGGCTGAAGCGCCGGCACCCCGATCGACCGCAACCGATCGCAACAGCATCAGACCCCAGCCGAAGAACGGGATGTAGATCAATTCGCGTTTTAGCACGATGACCTTGGGCGGGCCGACGAGAAACTGTGCAAACACCTCCCAACTGGACGAGTGCTTCCAGTAAGCGATGTGTGGCTGCGTCGGAATATGCTCAAGTCCTTCGACTACGAAATCGAGTTTGCAAAGAATTCGCAACGCATCGAGCATGCGCGCCCCATACCAGCGCACCAACGCGAAGCGCTGCGGCAGGGGCACGGCCCACGCCACCAGCACGAAGAAAATGGCATAGGCCAGCGTCCAGGCGAACATGAAGCCCGTAAACACCACTGAGCGTAGCCATTGCATCGGGTGGCTCCGCAGCGGACTCAGCCGGGCAGGCGCGAGAGGTCGGCGACGCCCGAGAACAGCTCACGCACCCGGCTGACGAGCGCCAGCCGATTGGCGCGCAGCGCAGGTTGAGGGTCATTGACCATGACGTCGTTGAAGAACGCGTCGATGACGGGGCGCAAGCCGGCGAGTGTCGTCAACGCGGCGTCGTAGCGACGCGCACCGAGGTCCGCCTCGACACCGGCGCTTACGGCCTCGATGGCGGCGTACAGTGCGCGTTCGGCGTCCACGTTCAACAAACCGACGTCAACGCCCGCTGCGGCTTCAGCTGCCGACTTTTTCAGGATGTTGGCAATGCGTTTGTTGGCTGCTGCAAGACTCTCGGCCTCCGGCAGGGTGCGGAATGCGGCAACGGCGTTCACTCGCGCATCGAAATCGAGCGGCCGCCGCGAACCGGTAGCGAGCACTGCGTCAAAGATTTCGCTGGCGACGCCAGCGTCGAGATAATGCGCGCGCAGCCTCTCCAGAATGTAGTTCAACACTTCCTCGGCGCATCCGGCTTGCTGCACTGGCTGCAACTTCACCGCTTGCAGGACGAGTTCGCCAAGGTCGAGATCAAAGCGACTCTCGAGGGTGATGCGCAGCACGCCGATGGCCGCGCGTCGCAAGGCGAACGGATCCTTGGTACCACTCGGTTTCTGGCCGATGGCGAAGATGCCCGCGAGGGTGTCGAGCTTGTCGGCCAGAGCAACGGCTGCACCGGTACGTGAACCCGGCAACGCATCACCCGCACCGCGGGGTTGATAGTGTTCGCGCACGGCGGCGGCCACTTCGGGATCCTCGCCGTCGGCCAGCGCGTAATAGGCACCCATGATTCCCTGCAGTTCCGGGAACTCACCGACCATCGCCGAGAGCAGATCGCATTTGCACAGCAGCGCCGCGCGCTCGACGCGCGCGGCATCGCCGCCGAGGTCGCGCGCGACATGTACCGCGAGCGCCTGCACGCGCCTGACCTTGTCGCCGATTGAGCCGAGTTTGGCCTGGAACGTAACCTTGTCGAGATCGTCGCGCCACGCCGCGAGGGGCGCACGACGATCCTGCTGCTGGAAGAACGCGGCGTCCGACAGACGCGGTCGCACCACGCGCTCGTTGCCCTCGCGCACCCGGGCCGGTTCGCGACTATCGATGTTGCTGATCGTGATGAAGTACGGGGTCAGCGCGCCGTCTGCGCTCTCGATCGCAAAGTAGCGCTGATGCTCCTGCAGCGTGGAGAGCAGCACTTCGCGCGGCAGGTTGAGAAAGCGCTCATCGAAGCGCCCGACGACGGCCACCGGCCACTCCACGAGAGCCGTGACTTCATCGAGCAAGGATTCATCGAGCACGGCCTTGCCGCCTTCGGCTGCGGCACGGGCGGTGACTTGCTGACGGATCATCTCGCGGCGTTCGTTGAAGGCCGCGATAACGTGGCCCTGCTCGCGCAGGATCTCGGCGTAGCGTGCCGGAGCGTCGATCTCGAGCCAGCCCGGTGCGTGGAAACGATGCCCGCGACTGCGACCGCCGGAGTCGGTATCAAGAATTCGCGCCGGCAGTATGGCCGCACCGAGTCGCAGCACGACCCAGTGCACAGGGCGTACGAACTGCGCATCGCTTGCTCCCCAGCGCATGCGCTTGGGAATCGGCAGTGCATCGAGAGCTGCTTGCACCATGCCCGGCAGCAGCGAGGCGGTGTCGGCCCCGGGCTGGGTCGCTTCGAAGTACAGGAACTCGCCCTTGCCTTCGTGAATTCGGCCGAGTGTTTCGAGTGAGACGCCGCAGCTGTCGGCAAACGCGGTCGCTGCGCGAGTGGGCGTACCCTGCTTGTCGAAGGCAGCACTGACCGGCGGACCGCGCCGCTTGATTCGCTGCTCGCCTTGCCGCGTGGCGAGCGCGCGCACGAGCACGGCGAGTCGGCGCGGCGCGGCGTACGACACGAGTTCGCCATGAGTGATGCCGGCCGCAGCCAGCGCAGCGCGCAGATGTTCCGCCAGCGCGCGTTCGAGTTCGGGCAACGCCAGCGGCGGCAACTCTTCGGTGCCGAGCTCGAACAGAAAATCCTCGGTGGCTGTCGGGGTGCTCATGCTTGTGCCCCCGTCTTCAGCATCGGGAAACCGAGTGCTTCACGCGATTCGTAGTACGTCTGTGCCACGCCGCGCGCCAGCGTGCGCACGCGCAAGATGAATCTTTGACGTTCGGTGACCGAGATCGCGCGGCGCGCATCGAGCAGGTTGAAGGTATGCGAAGCCTTCAGCATCTGTTCGTATGCCGGCAAGCCAAGCTTGGCTTCGAGCAACTTCTGGCAGACGGCTTCGTGCTCGTCGAAGTAGCGAAACAGCAGCGTGGTATCGGCATGCTCGAAGTTGTACTTAGACTGCTCAACCTCGTTCTGGTGATAGACATCGCGATAGGTGACCTTGCCCATCGGGCCGTCGGTCCACACGATGTCGAACACGCTGTCGACGCCCTGCAGGTACATCGCGAGGCGCTCGAGACCGTAGGTGATCTCGCCGGTTACCGGCTTGCAGTCGATGCCGCCCACTTGCTGGAAGTAGGTGAACTGGGTGACTTCCATGCCATTCAGCCACACTTCCCAGCCGAGACCCCAGGCGCCGAGCGTCGGCGATTCCCAGTTGTCTTCGACGAAGCGAATGTCGTGGACCAAGGGGTCGAAGCCGAGCATCTTCAACGAGCCGATGTACAAATCGAGGATGTCGAGCGGCGAGGGCTTGATGACCACCTGGAACTGGTAATAACGCTGCAAGCGAAACGGATTGTCGCCGTAGCGGCCATCGGTCGGGCGGCGGGACGGTTGCACATACGCGGCGCTCCAGGGCTCCGGCCCGACGGCGCGCAAGAAAGTGGCGCTATGGAACGTGCCGGCCCCGACTTCCATGTCGTAGGGCTGCAGAATGACGCAGCCTTGGTCGGACCAGTACTTCTGCAGGGCGAAAATAAGTTCCTGAAAGGTGTGAGCCATGGCTCCCGGTACGCGGCGCTCGCCGTCGTCGTCCAAAGGGCGCACAGTATAGCGGCAGGATCATAAGGATTACGGGGGTGGGAATCGTGTCGACCGAAGGGCAGGGTGCACCGAACAACCGCGGCACCAAGGTGGGGATCTGGGAGCTGGCGCCTGGCATAGAGCGTCGCAATTTCCACGCGTTGCTGGGTGCTGCGTTCTTTTCCATCGGTTTGCTGACGCTGGTCGGTAATCTGCGCCCCTATCTGTTCAATTCCATGCTCGGGATACCGGACGACATCCAGGGCCGTGTCAGCGGCACCATGGATGTCATAAGCGAGATCCCTGCGCTGCTGCTGTCCGGCCTCGTGGGCGCGGCATCCGATCGCCTGGGTCGCCGTGTCATCTACGCGATGGGGTTCGGCATTCTCGGTATCGGCTATCTGTTGTTCCCGTTTGCGCAGTTCAACTGGACGCTGTACGCGATGATCTTCATCACGGCCTGTGGTGCCTCGCTCATAGCGGCGATGCTTTCGGCCGTGATCGCCGACTACCCCCAGGAGAGTTCGCGCGGCAAGCTCGTCGGTATCTGTTTTTTCCTCAACGGTCTCGGCGTCGCCTCGCTGGTGGGTCTGGCCACGCAGTTGCCGAAGTTTTATCTCGCGCAGGGTTTCGACGCCATAGAGGCCGGCCGCGCAGCCTATTGGACGGTGGCGGCGCTCTGTTTGATTCCGCTCGTGATCGTGCTGCGGGGCCTCGCGCGTCAATCGCCTGGCCAGTTGAGCGAACGCGAGCCGCTGCTGTCGACGTTACGCGTGGGTCTCGCCGCAGCACGCGATGCACGGGTGCGTTTGGCCTATTGTTCGGCCGCCGTATCACGCGCGTCACTGTCGATCATCAGCGCATTCTTTTTTCTTTGGATGGTGCAGGCCGGCAAGGCGCAGGGCTTGACCCCCGCCGAGGCTTTGTCGCACGGCAGCGGCATCTTCGTCGCGATCCAGATCACGGCAACGCTCTGGGCCATCACCGTCATCAGCTTCATTGATCGCATCGATCGGGTGTTGTTCATGGTGGTGGCCTCGGCACTCGCCTGCGGCAGTTACGTTTGGTTCGGTCTCGTCGACGATCCGTTTCAACCGGCGATGTATGTCGCGGCGGTATTGCTCGGGGTCGGCGAAATGAGCGGCATCCTGGCTTCGCAAGCGTTGATCGGTCAGGTGGCGCCGGAGCGCGGCCGCGGCGCCGTGATCGGCGTGTTCACCTTGTGCGGCTCGCTCGGCATCTTTTTCGCGGCGGTGGTCGGCGGCACCT
>RGWK01000179.1 GCA_010029775.1 Gammaproteobacteria bacterium | reverse complement strand
CTCCCTGACGAGAAGTTCGCGCGCATCATCGGCATGTCGTCTTACGTGCTGCTCGATGAAAAAAATCCGCGCAATCCCATGAACCGACGTATCAGCGTCGTGGTGATGACCAAGCAGGCCGAAGAGGCTATGCGCAAGACGGACAACTTCGAAAACCCGGCTCGCCGACCCGCGGCCGCGAATGCACCGGCGGCAAGACCGGCGGTGGGTGCACCAGCCGCGGTCAGGCCTGGCGGTCCGGCGGCGAATCCAGCGCCGCAGTCACCTCAGCGATAAAGCGCTTGCGCTCGGCATCGATCGAGGCACGCGTCGCGGCATCTGGCTGAAACGCATCGAGACGGGCGCTGAGCCCGGCAAACCCTTCACTGGCGAGCATAGATTCGAGCACCAGCAGCCGATCTTTGACCACCCACAACTCGCGAGCGAGCGTGAGGGCCAACTGCGTCGCACGGTCGGCGCGCACTGCCGAGTCGTGCGGAGTCAGCTCGACACTCACGACGGCTTGTGTCCGTACACGAACCACGGGTAAATCCCGCCACCGAAACCCTCGGAACGCACATTGACGAAGCCGGCGGCACGCGCTGCTTCGGCCAGATCCAGGCTGGCGCTTTCGCGCCAGAAGGGTTCGCCACCGTGAACGGCGTTGTACTCCGCCCAGCGTACGCCGGCCTTGTTGAGCGCCGCATAACGCGTGACGTCGGAAAACAGAATATCGCCACCCGGCCGCAGCAACCGATACGCCTCGCGCAATTGCGCGTGGATGGCCTCGCGCGGAATCTCGTGCAGCACGATATAGGAGGTAACGAGATCGACGCTCCCCGCATCGAGCCCCGTCCGATCCGCCGAGCCGTGAAACAGACGCCAGTGCAAGCCCCGCTCGTTCGCCACGCGCTGCGCCTGTTCGAGCATGCGCAGCGACGGGTCACAGCCCCAGATTTCTGCCTGCGGGAACTCGGCAGCAATCTGCAACGTGTAATGACCGCTGCTCGTGCCGATTTCAAAGATGCGTTGGTAATCGCGCCGCGGCAAAACGGAGAGGATCTGGCGGCGTTGCGCGAAGATATCGCCGGGATAATTGCGCGCAACGTATTCGCGATGGATCAGCTCGCCGTGGATGAAGCCCTGGTACTCGTGCCCGTCCCAGCCGCCGGTCGTGCGATGGATCCATGCGGCATCGGCATAAGAGGGTCTGCGCTCGCCCGGGATCGGTTCGATGGTGGTCGGCCCCTGCATGAGCGCCTTAAGGCGCGGTTCGAGCTCGCCCCGAACCTCGTCGAACGCCGCCGCTGCCACGCGCCCGTGATTGACGCCGCTGTATTCAGTGAGTGCAGCGAGCGCCGCGGCGGCCGGCGAGTCGGCGAGCGCGGCGTCGACTTGGCGCAGGCGCTCGTCGAGATCGTCGGAGAGCGTAGCCTCATCGAGGCCTGCGGCCTTGATATCGGCATCGATGCGCGGTTTGAACCGCGAGGTCGACACCGCAAGATCGGAGAGGAAATGCAGTGAGGCGCGTCCGCGCTGCTTGAGTTGGAATTCCATGACCGAAGCCTACACCTCCAGCCCCCCCTGCGAGCAAGATCGTTGGTGACGGTAGACTGCACCGCGAGCGCCTTCCATGCGCAACACGGAGTCACCCATGTCAGCGACGCATGCCATTACCCTGCCGGTCCGCAATCCGCGCACGGGTCTCATCGACGACACCCTGCGAATCACCTCGCGCGCCGAGATCGCGGCGGCGGCGGCCGACCTGCGGCACGCGCAGCGCGACTGGCAGGCGCTCGGCGCGGAAGGTCGCGGCGTCGCACTCGCGGAACTTTCGCGTGCGTTCACCCAGCATGCGGCCGCGCTGCAGGCTGCGCTTGCGGAGGACACCGGACGCGAACGCATTGCACACATCGAAACCGGCGCCGTCCAAGGCATGATTCACCTTGGATTGCAGCATGCCACGCGTCCGCTGCAGCAGATCCTGGATTCGGTACCGGCCATCGCCGCCGTGACCCGCATTGTTCAGGGGCCTGGCAGCACGGGTGCTGAACTGATCGAGGAGGTGGACGCCGTGGTCTGCACGGGCAGCGTGCGCACGGGGCGACTCGTCGCCGAGCATGCGGCTCGTCGCTTCATTCCCGCGTTCCTCGAACTCGGTGGCAAGGATCCGCTGATCGTCACGCAGGATGCGGATCTCGATCGTGCCGCGCGGGTCATCCTGCGCGCGTCACTGCTCGCCACCGGCCAGGCCTGCCAGTCCCTCGAGCGCGTATATGTGGATCGCAGGGTACTCCCGGAGGTGCTCGCGCGACTGCAACACAGCATCCGCGGCATCACCCTCACCTGCGATGATCCCGCGGGCCATATCGGCCCCTTCATCATGGCGAAACAAGCCGACATAGTCCGCGAACACATCGCCGATGCACTCGAGCATGGCGCAACGCTCGAGTACGGCGGTCACATCATTGAACGCGGCGGCCTATGGTGCGAACCGACCCTGCTCACGGGGGTAAATCACCGCATGCGCGTCATGCGCGAAGAGACCTTCGGACCGGTGATTGCCATGATGGGGTACGAGACGATCGACGAAGCCGTCTCGCTCGCCAACGACAGCGATTACGGGCTCAGTGCCAACGTGATCGCAGGCAGCGAGCAGCAGGCACTCGCCATCGCCGAGCGGCTCGAAGCAGGGTTCATCAGCATCAATGATGCATCACTCTCGAGCATGATCTCGGATTTCGAGTGGGAAGGTTTTCGATTCTCGGGCCTCGGTCGCTCGCGCATGGGCCCTTCGGGGATCGCGCGATATCTACGCACCCAGGCGATCGTCATCAACCGCGGACCCACGGGCGATCTGGCCTCAATGACCGACGCTCAACCCTGAGTTCGAAGATCGCTGGCCAGCGCCTCGATCAGTTCGCGATCCGCAGCAAGCCGCACCTGCAGCTCCTCGCCCTGCGGAATGAAGCCCTCGACTGCGCCGGGCGCGAGCACACCCGCTTGCTCAAGCAGCAACTGCTGCGTCCGAAGACGCTCGCGCAGCGTGCTGACTTCCATGGCGAGACGCAGCGCCACGGCAACCAGCTGGGATACGTTGGCGAGCGCAAGCGGCTGATCTGGCCCGGCCGTCGGCGCCATGATGGGTGCCTCGCTCATGCGCGCACCGCAGCTGCAGGACCCGCGCCAAAGAAATAGTAGTGACCGGCGCCCAGCGGCTCGTAGTCGGCAACGATCTCGCTCGCTGCGAACCCGGCCTCACGCAGCAGCGCCGGCACGTTGGTATCGGCAAAGCCCGTCCAGAACGGCTCGCCATTGTTGCGAACCTGCCAATCGTTGGTGACTTGTTTCGGAATCGGCATCCGCGCGGGCTGGTAGGGCACGTCGGCGTTCAAGAACACGCCACCGGGGGCGAGAAGGCGTCTGGCCTCAGCGAAGATCCCAGGCGCCACATCGTGCCAGGTCTCGTGGAACAGAATGTGCGAGACGATCAGATCGAAGTGGCCATCCGGATAACCGGTCGCCCGGGCGTCAGCCTGGCGAAAATGCATCGCAAGCCCGCGCTCCTCCGCCCAGGCATGGGCAAAGCGCACAAACGGACCGGACAGATCGAGACCGTGAACCTCGGCCTCAGGGAAAGCCTGCTGATACGCGACGGTCTCGGTGCCTGGACCGCAGCCCAAATCGAGGATGCGTCGAGGCTTAAGGTTCGGGTAGCGCCGTTTGACGACCTCCGCGATAAAACGGCCGATGCCGGGTTCGCCCACCGGCGCATTGGCGGTAAGGCCCTTGGCGGCGCGGTACAGCTCGAGTGTGCCGAAGTAGATCAACGCGGCATGCAGATCCTGCGGGTGAGACTCATGGAAGTAACCGCCGGGCTGTCGATGGATCTGCACCTGCGCGATCGGCTGCGGGAGCTCGAGCGCAGGATTTAGCGTCAATGACCCGCGCGGCGCGCGTTGCAGGGTGGCAGCCCGGGCCTCGAACGACGGCCCGATGCGCCGGCAGGTCGTGCCGACCGTCTGCCACATCAGGCCCTGCGACGCGTAGACCATCGAACCCCAGAGTTGATAGAGCGGGTCCGACTCGAACAACGGACGCGCCTCGTCACGGGTGCGCGGTGCCTCGCGACCGCTCGACGCTGCGAACGCCGGCCGCAGGACCGACTCGTAGCGGGCAGCAAGCTGCTGCTCGAGGGCGCCGTTGGCATAGCCTTTGAGCACGCCGACGAAGCGCTGGCGTGCAGCCTCATCGTGCGCGGGCTTGTAGAGTTGTCCCAGTGTATCCATGGTGCTGATCATAGCGCCCGAGCGTCCCCGCCGGTTAACATGACGCATGGGTCGCATATTCGAAGTTCGCAAACATGCCATGTTCGCGCGCTGGAACCGCATGGCCAAGCAGTTCGCGCGCATCTCCAAGGACATCAACATGGCCGTCAAGGCCGGTGGCCCCGATCCCCAGGGCAACCCGACGCTGCGCCGCATCCTGCAGAACGCGCGCGCGGTCAACATGCCGAAGGACAAGGTGGAAGCCGCCATCAAGCGGGCGAGCGGTCGCGATGCCACCAACTACGAGACGGTGATCTACGAAGGCTACGCGCCGCATGGCGTGGCACTGCTCATCGAGACGGCCACCGACAATCCGACCCGCACCGTCGCCACCGTCCGCAACATCATCACGAAAAACGGCGGCAACCTCGGCACCAACGGCAGCGTGAGCTTCATGTTCCGCAAGATGGGCGTGTTCCGTCTCGATCCTGCCGGCATCGATCAGGACGATCTCGAGCTTTATCTGATCGACCATGGCCTCGATGAGATGGGCGAGAGCACCGGAGAGAAAGGCGAAGCACAACTTGTGGCGCGGTGCGCCTTCGA
>RGWK01000178.1 GCA_010029775.1 Gammaproteobacteria bacterium | reverse complement strand
CCTGACGGATGTTGTTCCACACGAATTCGCGCTGCGAATACCAACGGTAGTACTGCGGGAATTCGCGAATCATGGCGCGCGAGAGAATCGCGATGTCGCGCGCGGTGGTATAGAGCGCCGGATCCGGCAAGCCCGTGGCGTTGGCAAAGCTCGAGTTCTTCATGCCGAGTTGCTTGGCCTGCTCTGTCATCAGCTGCGCGAAGGTGGCCTCCGACCCGGCCAGGCGCTCGGCGATGGCCACGGCGGCATCGTTCCCGGACTGCACGATCATGCCTTGCAACAGCACTTCGGCCGGCACCTGATCGCCGACATTGAGAAAGGTCCGCGAACCTTCCGAGCGCCAGGCGCGCTCGCTGATCGATATACGGTCGTCGAGTTTCAGTCGGCCCTCGGCCAAGGCCCGAAAGGCGACGTAGGCTGTCATGAGTTTGGTGATGCTTGCCGGTTCGACGCGTTGGTCTGCATTGCGCTCGGCCAGCACTCGCCCGGTGGCGTGGTCGATCAGCACATACGAGCGCCCGGCGACCTCGGGAGGCGGCGGAATGGGCGATGTCTGGGTGGTGGCAGCGGATACGGCGCCAGAGAGCAAAGTGCTACCCAGCAGCGCGACACCCAGCAGGGCGGCACGAACGACAACGAGAGGGCGAGTGAACATCCGGCTCAAAATAGGCTCCAAAAAATCAGGTTGGGACACGGGTCGAGGCGACATTGTAGCCGCCTCATTCGTGCGCCGGACGGGCATCGGGCACACCTACGAGTCGCAATCGCTCGACCATGTCGTCTGCTTCGACGGCGTTGTCGAGCGGGCCGACTTGCACGCGGTACACCACCCGTTCGCCTACGCGGGCCTCGCGGATGACGGCATTGCGGATACCCGACTGTGCGAGGCGCCGCGTCATGGTCTCGGCATTAGCGCGTGACCCGAACGAGCCAGTTTGCAGAAAGCGCGAACTGATACCGAGGCTCGGCGTATCGACGGTCGCAACGGGTGGCGCCGGAACAGGCGGCGCGGGCACTGCGACCGCGGGCGCGGCAGTTGCGGCGACGGGGGTGGGGTCGGAGCGCGTGTCACCGGGTTGCAGCACACGGATTTCCACCGGCGCCGTGCCGGTGCCGACCATGCCGAGCTTGTGGGCGGCCGTGTACGAGAGGTCGATGATGCGGTTGCCGACGAAGGGCCCGCGATCGTTGACTCGCACGACGACGGAGCGACCGTTCCCGAGGTGAGTGACGCGTACGTAGCTTGGAATCGGCAGGGTCTTGTGCGCGGCGGTCATGGAATACATGTCGTAGGGTTCTCCGCTCGAGGTGCGCTCGGCGTGAAACCCGGGCCCGTACCAAGAGGCCAGACCGCGTTCGACATGGCCGCGGGCTGATTTCATCACCCGGTATTTCTTGCCGAAGACCTCGTAGGTTTCCGGATTGCCGTAGCGACTGCGCGGCTCGGCCCGCGGGATGGCATCAGGGATCGAGGCGAGATCCCGCGGCGGCTTGGGTACGCCTGCGGGCGGTCTCTGAGGTGCCTCGGGGGCGCGCCGAAGCAGACTGCAGCCTTGCAGTACAAACAACGAAAGCAGTAGGACCGATGCAGCGCGACGCATTTACGGAGTCATGGGTGACGCCGCTGCAGAGGAGCGCGGATCGACCGCCGTCTGCTGCCGGATCGCCGCAGCGAGATCATTCACCGCCATCGCGTACAAGATGCTGCGGTTGTAGCGGGTGATGACGTGGAAGTTCTTCAGACCCACGCGCGCGCTCGGCCGATCGGCGAGTTCGGCCGGGATGAGCATCGCAGCCGTATCGGGCGGCAGGGTGGTCTCGAGGGCGACCCCTTTGGCCCGCAAGCCATCCAGAGTGTCGTTCAAGTCGAGATTGCGCCGCTCCAGCGTCGCGATGAGTTCCGGCGGAACCGTGGCTTCGAGCACCGCCGGCGCGTCGCGCTGCCAACCGTGCGCCGTGAAGTAGTTGGCGACGCTCGCAATCACGTCGTCCCAGTCGCTGAACAAGTCGCGCCGTGGATCAGTTCCGCCATCGAGAACGCCGTTGACGGCGTAGCGACGGTAACTCGAGGGCATGAACTGCGGCGCACCCATCGCACCGGCGTAAGAGCCGAGCGTCGCCAGCGGATCGAGGCGCTCCTCGCGGACGAGCAGCATGAACTGCTCAAGTTCCGAGCGGAAGAATCGACCGCGCGGCGGGTAATCGAAGCCCAGTGTCATGAGCGCATCGAGCACGCGCCATGACCCCTTGTTGCGGCCATAGTTGGTCTCGATGCCGATGATGGCCACGATGTAGGCCGGATCGACGCCGGTGGCCGTATGAATGGCATCGAGACGGGCACGATGTTCGCGCGCGAATTCGACGCCGCGACTGATGCGCTCGCTGGAGACGAGCCGCGCACTGTACTCCCACCACTTAAGCACGCTCTCTGCGGGCCGCGCGATGGCCGCCAGGATGCGCGGTTGCGAGAGTCCCTGTGCCAGCACTGCGCGGATCTCCTCAGGTGGAATGGAGTGACGCGCCGCCACCTCATCGACGAAGGCTCGAATGTCCTCGCGCTGCAGATCGAAGGGCTGCGGCGTGGCCGGTGGTGGCGCGGGCGGCGCGGGTTCGGCGACCGGCGCAGGAGCGGGAACAACGACGGGCGTCGGGGGCGCTGCATCCTGCGGCGGCGGTCGGGTGACGCAGCCACCGATCGTTGCACAGAGAATCAGCAGGAGGATGCTGCGGTCACGCAGCGAGTTTCCGGTTCGCATAGAGCGACATGAGCATACCGAAGCCGGCCAGCAGGGTCACCATCGATGTGCCGCCGTAACTGACGAGGGGCAGCGGCACGCCGACCACGGGCAGCAGGCCGCTGACCATCCCGGCGTTGATGAACACGTAGACAAAGAAAATGGACGCGAGACAACCGGAGAGCAGTCTCGCGAAGGTGTCGCGCATCTGCGAGGCGAGGAACATTGCCCGCATGACCACGAATACGTACAGACCGATCAGCAGCAGCGCCCCGAGCAGTCCGAGTTCCTCACCGATGACGGCAAACACGAAGTCGGTGTGGCGCTCGGGTAAGAACTCGAGTTGGCCTTGCGTGCCACGCAGATATCCCTTGCCGAAGATGCCACCCGAACCGATGGCGATCGTCGACTGGATAATGTGGTAGCCCGAGCCGAGCGGATCGGTCTGCGGATCGATGAACGTGAGCACCCGTTGCCGCTGGTAATCGTGCAGAAAGTACCAGCCGATCCAGGCGCTGATGATCGCGCCGATGCCGAGGCCCACGATGATGCGCACCGACAGGCCTGCGAGCAGGACCACGATGCCGCCGGCCATCAGGATCAGCAGGCCCGTACCAAGGTCCGGCTGGATGATGGTCAAGGCCGTCGGGACGAGGATGAGTGCCGCCAGCAGCAGCAGAGTGCGGCCGTCGGGCGGCAGGGCGCGCTCGCGCAGCACCCAGGCACAGGTCATCGGCACCGCCAGCTTCATCAGTTCCGAAGGCTGGAAGCGCATGAAGCCGAGATCGAGCCAGCGCTGGGCTCCCTTGCCGATGTACCCCACGGCATCGACGATGATCAGCAGCAACAGCCCGAGTGCATACAGCCACGGTGACATGCGCCGCAACACGCCGGGTTTGAGCTGCGCGAAGATCAGCATCAGCAGCACGCCTAGACCAAGACGGACACTGCCGCGCAGCACTGCGTTCCAATCGCCACCCGATGCGCTGTAGAGCACGCGCAGCCGTGCCGCTGCCACTGCGACCATTTTCCACCAGAACCGCGATGGCGATCCGCGGCGCCTCGATCGGCGCGAAGGCGATGAACCAGGCGTGATCTCGCAGGCGCTCGGCAATCGCACTTTCGTTGTAGCGCGCGTTCTGTGCGACGCTGAAAACCTGTGCCGTTCCCGTCTTGCCGGCGATGCTGTAGGGCGCGCCCGCTGCCGAGCGCGTGGCGGTGCCGCCCTCCATCACCCCGCGCATGCCATCGATGATCAGATCCCAGTGCTCGGCGGTGGCCGCTTGCAGCGGGGGCAACGCCTTGGGCGGCAGTTCGGTCATGCGTTGCGTGCGCGGATCGCGCATCGCCCGCACGAGGCGCGGCTCGAAATTCCGGCCGCGGGTCGCGAGGATGGCCGTCATGTGCGCAAGCTGCACCGGGGTGCTTGTCATGTAGCCCTGGCCGATGCCGAAGATCACTGTTTCACCCGGGAACCACACTTGCGCGCTGCGCTGTTTGAAAGCGGTTTTTTTCCACTCGGGCGAGGGGAGCACGCCGCCTTTTTCGCCGCCGATGTCGATGCCGGTGGGCTTGCCGAGACCGAACTGACCGAGGAACGCATTCAGCCGCCGCACGCCCAGTTGGTTTGACAAAGAATAGAAATAGGGATCGCAGGATTGCGCGATTGCCGAGCGCAGATCGACAGCACCGTGACCCTTCGGTCGCCAATCGCGAAAGCGGTGCGAACTACCGGGGAGCGAAAAGTAGCCGATGCAATAGAACGGCTTGCGCGGCTCGATGATGCCGTGCGTGAGACCGGCGAGCGCGACCACGGGCTTAATGGTCGAGCCGGGTGGGTACGTGCCGCGCAGCGCCCGATTGAACAGCGGTCGGTCCGGGTTCTCGTTTAGGGCCGCGTACTCCGTCCGCGTGAGGCCGCGTGCAAACATGTTCGGATCGAATCCCGGGCGACTGACAAGCGCGATGACATCCCCGTTGTTCGGGTCGAGCGCGACAATTGCGGCGCGCTGATCGCGCACCGCCTGCTCTGCGACCCGCTGCACCTCAAGATCTAGCGTGAGAAAGAGATCCTTGCCGGGCTCGCCGGGCCGAGTCTGCAGTGTCGGTTGCAGCGTGCCGAGTTT
>RGWK01000177.1 GCA_010029775.1 Gammaproteobacteria bacterium | reverse complement strand
CATGGCAACGTCGTACACCCTAGCCCGCAGAATGCGGTCGATGTATTCGCCGGCGATAGTGGAGTGGGGTCGACTCACGAGACGTGCAAGCATAACCGAGAGCACCGAGCGGATATACTTCGCCCCCTACGTGAGCCAACCTATGCGCCAAGTCTGGATCCTGACGCTCGCCCAGGGACTGGCGGCCTGCGGCACGATCATTCTGGTCTCGTTTGCGGGGATCATCGGCACGCACATCGCCCCGAGCCCTGCGCTCGCCACCCTGCCGCTGTCTTTGTCGGTGCTCGGCGTCGCCACGATGTCGCTGCCGGCAGCGCTGCTGATGCAGCGCATTGGCCGAAAGCCTGCTTTTGTGGCCAGTGCGCTCATCGCCTCGCTGGCGGCCTTGGGCTGTGCACGAGCGATCGACACCTCCAATTTCGCGCTGCTCTGCGCCATGGCGTTTTTCATTGGCGGCAACATGGCGTTCGTGCAGCAATACCGCTTCGCCGCCATGGAACTCGTGCCCGCCAGCCAGGCGGGCCGAGCGGCCTCGACGGTCATGATCGGCACGCTCGGTGCAGCACTGCTCGGTCCAACCGTAGGCGAGTTTGCCAAGAACTTGGGCGGCTGGACCGAGTACACAGGCTCGTTCGTCGTGCTTTCCGGGCTATGCGTGCTTGCCGCGCTCGTGTTGTCCCGCATTCCGCTGGCGCGCCCCGCGGGTCGCGCCGAAGTGCCGAGCACGAAGCGCTTCGGCGACTTCCTGCGAGTCCCAGGCTATCGGCTCGCCGTCTTCGCCGGACTCTCGTCATACGCGGTGATGAGCTTCATCATGACGGCGACGCCGCTCAGCATGCACATCCACGACGGCTTTTCGGGCTCGGACACCACCGTGGTGATCACGGCCCATCTGCTTGGCATGTATCTGCCTTCACTCGCAACGCCGTGGATCGTCGCGAAACTTGGACCGCGCGGCATGATCGCGACGGGACTGCTCGCCAATGTGTTGTGCATTGGCATCGCGGCATGGGTAGGGCATGAGTTCATGCATTACTTCACGGCCTTGCTGATCCTCGGCGTGGGCTGGAACCTGATGTTCGTCGGCGCTACCGTGCTGCTCGCCGCGAACTACGCACCGGCCGACCGCTTCAGGGCGCAGGGCTACAACGATCTCAGCGTGTTCGGCTCACAGGCGGTGGCTTCGCTGCTCGCCGGCACGGCCATCGAGACGCTCGGTTGGCAAACTCTGAACCTCGCGGCGCTGCCACTGCTCGCGCTGGTGGCGTGGTCACTGTGGCGCACGCCTGTTGACGCTGCACCTCGGGCGAACGCATAGTCCGGCCCCATGAAACTCTACGGTCATATCGTCTCGCCCTACGTCGCCCGCGTGGCCTTCGCTGCGCGCCTCAAAGGTCTGCCGCTGACGCCCGAACCTGCACCGGGCGGCGGCATCAAGAGCGCCGAGTTCCTCAAACTCAACCCGATCGGCAAGATGCCCGCGATGGAAGTCGACGGACAATGCATCGCCGAATCGATGGTGCTGCTCGATTACCTGGAAGACGCCTACCCGAACCCGCCGCTGCTGCCCGCGGATGCGCTGGGTCGGGCGCGCGCACGGTTGCTCGGTCGTATCGTCGATCTCTACGTGACCTCGAACAGCCGCGCATTTTTCGTCAACATGAATCCCGAGAAGCGCAATGTCGAGGAGCTGGAAGCCGGCAAGGCGGCCTACCTCAAGTCGCTCGGGCAACTCGAGCACTTCATGGGCGATGGCCCCTACGCCGTAGGCAGCACCTTCGGCTATGCCGACGTCGCCATTCTGCCCTGCCTGCAGATGATGAATCTGGTTGCGGAGCCCTGCGGCCTTAGCAACGCCTTCAACGGCCTGCCCAAGCTCACGCGCTGGTGGGCGCAGATGCAGGCTGACCCGATCGCCGCCGGCATGGTCAAGGAATACGCGACAGCCTTCACCGGCTTCATGCAGAGCCGCCGCTAAATGCACGGCTGGAATGTGGCCGAGTTCGGCGGCACCGACGTGATGCGTTGGGTGGAGCTGCCGGACCCGGTCCCGGGCCCCGGACAGTTGCGGGTCAAGGTGCACGCCTCGGGCATTAACTTTGCCGAGACCCGCATGCGTGCCGGCACTTACTCCGGCCAGCAGCTGCCGTTCGTCATGGGCATGGAGTCTGCCGGCGTGGTCGAGGCGGTGGGTCCCGGCGTGACTACCGTCAAGGTCGGTGATCGAGTGTTTGGTCGAGCACGCGGCTCACACGCGACACACGTCTTGTTCGACGAACTCCACACGCTGCCGCTACCCGATTCGCTGAGCTTCATCGAAGGCGCAGCCATTCCGGTGGGCTGGCTGACGGCCTGGCATGCGCTCGTCACCGTGGCCCGCGCCCGCGCCGGCGAACGCGTGCTGATTGAAGCGATCGCCAGCAGCGTCGGCAGTGCAGCGCTGCAGATTGCCCGCTGGCAGGGCTGCTGGGTCGCGGGCACCGCCAGCCGCGACGATAAATGCGCGCGGGCCGTCACGGCGGGTGCCGAGGCCGCCTACAACTACAAGACCATGAATCTGCCCGAGTGCGTGCTGCGCGACACCGGCGGGCACGGCATCGACATCGGACTCATGACCATTGGCGAAGAAACCGCCGCGGCACTATTCGACTCCATGGCGGCCGAAGGGCGCATCGTGATGTACGGCAGCACCGGCGGGCGCCAGGTGTGCTTCAACCTCAATATCGGCACCCGCAATCTGCAACTGCTGGCGATGAGCATTTCGACGAGCGCGCGCTTCGTACCGGAATCGATGCGCAGTTTTCGTCAGGTCGCTGTGGGCTTGTTTGCGACGGGCACCTTCAAGGCCGTCGTCGACACCACGCTGCCGATGTCCGAACTGGTGCGGGCCCATGAAATGGTCGACTCGCGCACCCACTTCGGCAAGGTCGTGCTGGTCAACTAAAACCGATCACCACCTTGCCTTCTCGCTCGCTGCCGGTACGCGCGGCATGCGCACAGGCCTCCACCACGCGATCGAGCGGATAGACCCCGGCAATGGGGGTGACGAGCTCGCCGCTCGCCATCAGCGCCGCAAGCCGCGCATACATCTCCCGCACCTGCTGCGTCGTGCGCCGCCTGAACTGTCGCGCAAAACTCAAGCCATGCAGCGTGATGCCCTGGCGGAACATCAGGTAAAAATCGAGATGGCAGGGCTCGGCGCTCATCGAGCCGTAGCTCACGAGATTGGTATCGGGCGCCAGACACTCGGCGATTCTTTGTGTCGCCGCACCACCCACCGCATCGATGCCCAGCTTGATCGGTGCGCCCCCAGTTGCAGCGGCAACGCGCGACGACAGCTCGGGCCCATCGAGAATGACCACATCGCCACCGAGCTCCTGCAGATCAGCGATCATGCTCTCGCGGCGTACGACATTGACGGTGCGCACGCCTCGACGCCGCGCCAGCCGGATCAAGTAGCGACCGCAGCTCTGGATCAACCAATCGCCCGGCGAAAAGTCTGCAAAATCATCGAGCAGTACCTGTGCCGTGGGACCGTTGACCGTGAGCAGACTCAGCTGCACGGCATCACCCTCAGGCGCGGGCATGCAAGCCTCCGCGCGGCAACGTACCTCCTCACGAAACGTGCCGGAGGCGAGTGCCGGAAAAACCCGATCGCCGACTCGCGGCGTAGTAACGCCCTGGCCGACGCGAACCACATGCCCGATGCCTTCAAATCCGGGCGTGCGCGGCAAAGGAAAGCGGAAAGTATCGGCGCCGGTGATGGTGCGAAGATCGGCGATGTGCATCGCCGCAGCCTCCATGCGGATGACGACTTCACCCGGCCCCGGCTGCTCGGCAGGTCCGTCAACGACACGCAAGACGTCCGCAGGCGCGCCGTAGGATTCGTGGATGCAGAGTTTGGGCATGAGCGTCAGACCAGGATGCCGCGATCGACCATGCGCGCGATGGCATCGGCTTGACGCTGCTGGAAGTACGCACGATCCGGAATGACGAGCGTGCCGCCCTGCAGCAAACCATTGCGTCGACGCAGATCCGCACTCGCAAAGGACTCCGCGAACATCTCCAAAGCCTGGCGCGAGAGCATGTTGCTCATCGCCGGACGTCGCCGATACGCACGCAAGCCGGCCATGTCGAGGAATGCGTTGGCAACCGAGCTCTCGCCCGCTCCGGCAAGAATCATCTGGTTACCGTGGTAGTCGAGGATGTCGGAGTAGCCGTTGCTGGAGTCCACAGGCACGTCGATGCCGTGCAGCGCCGCGTTGTTGGCCGAGACTACATAGGCGAGATTCTCGAGCGCGCGGGCGCGGCGAGCGATCTGCTTGATGGTGAGGTTCGGCGAGGCTACCTCGCTCGTCGAGTGTAGGAAGATCTCCGCACCCCGGATCGCATGGGCACGCGCGATCTCCGGATACAGGATCTCTTCCGAGGCAATGGCAGCCAGGCGACCAATCTCGGTGTCGGCGACGGGGAAGACGCCGTCGATACCGTAGATGTCGAGATACTTGTCCCATACGTCATGCGGTGTAGGCGCGAAGATGGAGATCAACCGGCGATACGTCAGCACGCGCTCGCCCGCGGGCGAGAAGGCCCAGCAGGCCTGGAAGTACAGCCCAGGAAAGTGCCGATCGGTTTCATAGCCGTTACCGGCGAGGAACACGCCATGCTTTTGCGCGATGGCTGCAAGCGTCTCGTACTCGGGACCGTCCGGCGCGATGGCGCCCTTCTCCGCCCACTGCGGAATCGTCTCGCCCCAGGGTGGTCCGCTTAAGATGTATTCGGGCAACACGACGAGTTTGAGGTCCTGACCTATCCAGCGCTTGGCGCCGCCGATGGCCTGATCGATGCGGCGCAGCGATGCCGCCATGCGTCGCGCTGCGGAATCACGAT
>RGWK01000176.1 GCA_010029775.1 Gammaproteobacteria bacterium | reverse complement strand
AGCGGCCATGATGAACGGCGACACCCAGCCACCCGTGGCCGGATCGCGAGCGAACAGACGCGTCGCAGGTTGCCGTACAGGAGTGAGCCCCGCGGCCGCTACACCCAATTGACATAGCGAGTACGGATTGGCGAGTTCCTTGCGCAAAGCGGGATTGGCACTGACTTCCCGCGCGACGTTGATCAGACTGGCAGCCGTACCGCCCGAGAAACCGCCGCGCATGGCGCGAACCCGCATGCTGACCTCTTCACAGGGTTCCCCGAAAGACTGCAGCGACTGTTGCTGCAGATAGTGCACGCCGAGATCTGAGGGAATCGAGTCGAAGCCGCAGCAGTGCACGATGCGCGCGCCGCTGCGAATGGCCTCGGCCTCGTACCGCTCAATCATGCGACGGATCCACTGCACTTCGCCGGTGAGATCGCAATAGTCGACACCGGCCTCAACACATGCCCGAACCAATGGTTCGCCATACAAGGCATACGGCCCAACGGTGGAGACCACGACGCGAGTGCGAGCTACGAGTTCGCGCAAGGCGGGCTCGTCCGCCGCATCAGCCACGAGCAGAGGAACAGAGGCCGCGGCGTCGCCAAGCGACTTCCGCACCGACTCCAACTTCGTCCGAGAGCGCCCCGCCATGGCCCAACTCAGCGCCGTACCCTGCGCCGTACGCTCGGTGAGATAGCGACAAAGGATCTGGCCCACGAAACTGGTGGCGCCGAAAACGAGGACGTCGAATTGCGCTGTCATGGAATACCCCGCCCCCGCGAGCGATCAAAAATTGCTGAGTGCTGTGACCCGTCCGTCCGCGCCGAACCAGACTTCCCCGCTCCCCAGCATGGCGCCCTCGTCGCGGACGAACATGTTGCGCGGCAATCCCTTGGCGATGGCCTCGCGATACTTCGGTGTGAAAATCACCTCATAGCGGACCAGCAACTCATCCGGCCCCTTCAGACGCACGGGCTTGCCGTCCAGCATGACACGGATGGGATAGCGAATGCTCGCGGCGACGGTCGCCCGATCATCACTGCGTACGGCGCGCCAGAACTTTTGCGCACCGCGATGCACGATTTCGTCATCACGCACGCCGAGCGAGGCATAGCGCCGGCTTAACGCGCCCGCGGTGCCGCCCTCCATCGACAGGTACACGGGCATTCGCCCGGTGCCATCGGGCCGACTCCATGTACCGACGATAACCTCGCAGGCCAACTCGCTGTCGCCATAGCGGCCTTTCGGATCACGAGTCACGAACTGGCCCTCGATCCGTCCGGTCACCTTGCCGGTCGCGTCGAGCTCCTCAAGAAATAACCGCGAGCCCTGCTCGATACGCCCCTTGAGGCGCAGATCGCGCAATTGACTGCCGTAGAAGTAGACGCCGTCGATCTCGCCGGCTCCGAAGACGAGCGTCATGCGGATGCGATACTTTTCGTTGATGGCGCCGTCGTAGTTCCAAAGCCAGCCCGGCTGCACCTTTGTGCAGGCTGCTTCGGCCTGCACTGCCCCCAGCAGACCGAGCATTGCCACGGCGCAGCCCACCCGAAACAGTCGAACGATCACGCCTCGCGAACTCATCGTCGTGGCCTCGGACTTCAGCCGAACGGATCCCGTCGGACAATCGTCTGCGCGCGATCGGGGCCTGTGGAAATGACATCGATCGGCACTCCGACCAGTGCCTCGATGCGGGCGAGATACGCGCGGGCCTCCGCAGGCAGATCGGCTTCTCGGGTCACACCGAACGTCGTGCCCTTCCAGCCTGGCATCTCTTCATAGACCGGCTCCACGTCGCTGAACGCCTCGACCAGCAAGGGTGGCAGGCCCGAGACATGGCCTTCGACCTGGTATCCGGTGCAGACTGGAGTGAATGACCGAGCGTCGCAGCGCCACCGCATCGAACCAGCCGCAGCGCCGGCGACGACCCGTGACAGCGCCGAACTCCTGCCCGACCCGCTGCAGATACTCGCCTGTTTCGTCGAAGAGCTCCGTCGGGAAAGGCCCTGCCCCCACGCGCGTCGTGTAGGCCTTTACGATACCGAGCACGTAATCAAAATTGCGCGGCCCCAGGCCCGTGCCCGTTCCGGCAAAGCCCGCTGTTGTGTTCGAGGAGGTCACGAACGGATAGGTGCCGAGATCGACGTCGAGCATCGCGCCTTGCGCACCCTCGAACATCACGTTCGCGCCGCTTGAGCGCAGCGTCTGCAACTCCTGCGTCACGTCGGTGACGAGCGGCTTGACCCGCTCGGCCATCGCGAGGTGTTCGTCGAGCACCTTTTGGAAATCCACCGCCGGCTGCTTGAAGTAGTGCTGCAGCACGAAGTTGTGGAAGTCGAGCACTTCACCGAGCTTGGCCGCGAACCGTTCACGCTGAAACAGATCCGCCACGCGCAATGCGCGACGCGCGACCTTGTCTTCGTAGGCGGGGCCGATGCCGCGCCCGGTGGTGCCGATGGCATTAGCGCCGCGCGCCTGTTCACGCGCCTTGTCGAGGGCGACGTGCGACGGCAGGATCAGCGGACAATTCGGCGCGATTCGCAGCCGCTCGAAAACGGGCACACCGCGCGACACCAGCATGTCGGCCTCGCGTAGCAAGGCTTCGAGCGAGAGCACCACACCGTTACCGATGAAGCAGGTGACTTGCGGCCGCAGGATGCCTGAAGGTATGAGCGACAGAACTGTCTTTTCGCCGCCGACGATCAGCGTGTGGCCCGCATTATGGCCACCCTGAAAACGAGCCACGGCACTCGCCCGCTCGGTCAGCAGATCGACGATTTTGCCTTTGCCCTCGTCACCCCATTGGGTGCCGATGACGACCACGAAACGCCCCAACGACATGGCGATGCTCCCGAGCGTCAGCGCGAGCTGCCGCCGGAACTGCGCATGTATTTGAAGAACTCGCTCTCGGGCGACACCACCATTACGTCACCTTCCTTGCCGAGCGCATTCTTATAGGCCTGAATGCTGCGGTAAAACGCATAAAACTCGGGGTTGCGCCCGTAGGCTGCCGAATAGATCGCCGCAGCCCGCCCATCGCCTTCACCGCGGATCTTCAGCGAATCACGCGCCGCGATGGAGAGGATCTCGGTGCGCTTGCGATCGGCCTCGGCGCGGATGCGCAGGGCTTCTTTCTCGCCTTCGCCACGCAGCTGACGCGCCAAGCGACTGAAACTTTGCTGCATGCTGGCGTAGACGCGCGACTCGACATCAGGCGGCAGACCGATCTTCTGCACCCGCGCATCGATCAGCTCGAGGCCGAGGCTCTGCACGCTCTTGCTCGCCCGATCGAACATGTCGCCAGTGAACGCGGTGCGCTCGGCCGACACGATCTCCTGCAGCGTGCGCTGAGCGACGGCGTTCTTGATGCCGTCCTTGACGATATCGGAGAGCCGCTGCCCGGCTGCCCCCGGGTCATTACCAAAGGCCTGGGCGTAGCGCGCCGCGTCCTTGATGCGCCACTTGACGTAGTAGTCAACGATCAGGCCGCGGTTCTCGCTGGTGAGGAAGGTCTCGCCCTCGAAACTCTGCGACACGATGCGCCGCTCGAACTTGCGGATGGTGTCGATGGGCCACTTGAAATGCAGGCCCGGACCGTAGTCGGTACCGACGATTTCACGGAACTGGCTGCGAATCGCCAGCTCGTTTTCGGTGACGGTGAACGTGCACAGACTGATGATGAAGCCCAGTGCACCGATGGCAGCAATGATTTTCTGAATAGCCTGGGGCATGTCAGCGCTCCGTCCGTGCGCGCGGATCAGGTTGCGGCGGTGAGTCGTCGGCTGCGCCAGCTCGCGGCGCGATGACCGACACCTCGGCCTCGTTGCTCTTGCGCTGCTGCTCGATCAACTTGTCGAGCGGCAAGTAGAGCATTTGGTTGTTGCCCTTGGTGTCGACGACGACCTTCTGTGAACGACCGAGAACGTTTTCCACCGTCTCGATATACAACCGATCGCGCGTCACCCGCGGCGACTTCTCGTATTGGGCGACCAACTGCGTGAAGCGCTGCGCTTCACCTTCGGCCACGGCAATGACCTGAGCCCGATAACCCTCGGCTTCCTGCAGCTGCCTCGAGGCGGCGCCCTCGGCCACCGGCAGGATGCCGCTCGCGTAGGCCTCAGCTTCCTTGACGAGTCGCTCCTTGTCGGCGATCGCCTTGTTGGCGTCCTCCTGCGAGGGCCGAACGTCATTCGGCACCTGGATGTCGGTGAGGTTGACACTCGAAATCACGATGCCCGTACCGTATTGGTCGAGCGTGCGCTGAATGAGATCCTTGGTCCGGGTCGTCGCCTGCTCGCGCTTGGAGATCAAAATCTCTTCAAGGGTGCTGCGACCGACAACCTCGCGGATGGCCATCTCGCCGACTTCGCGCAGCGTCTGCTCGGGATCCTTCACCTGGAAGAGAAACTTCACCGGATCGCGCAACTGGTATTGCACGGCGAGGGACATGTCGATCAGGTTGATGTCCTGAGTGAGCACTTTGGCCGTGTAATTGACGCTGCTGACCTGCTGGGTATTGACCTTGGTGAGACGCTCGAGGGGCCAGAAATGGAAACCGAGTCCCGGGTCGCGTACCGAGACGAACTGGCCGAAACGCTGGATCACGCCGCGCTCGGCCTGATCGATGGTGAAAAAGCTCTGGTAGGCCCAGAACAGCACCACAATGCCAACGATGATGTACGGCGTTCGATTGTCGCCCAGCATCTGCTCCGGACCGCCGCCGCCTGTGCCGCTGCCGCCGTCGTCATTCCCTGGGGCACCGCCCTTCATGATGTTGTCCAGCTTGCGCTGGAATTTGCGGAAAGCGTCATCACCGGATTTGCCGGGACGCTTTCCCCAAGGATTTTTCGGGCTTCCGCCTGGTTCGTTCCATGCCATAGATTTTTTAGGGCGCCGGGTGGGGACT
>RGWK01000175.1 GCA_010029775.1 Gammaproteobacteria bacterium | reverse complement strand
TGGGTGACCGGGAGTCGGGGAACCTGTACCGTGCCGCGCAGTCCGACCAACATGACGGGAGGTGGATGATGCGTGCAGATGACAAACGGTTACACAGAGCATGGCTCGGCGGAGTTGCTTGGGCATCGCTTTCGGCATCGGTCATCGCACCCGCGGGGGATACGGCCCTCACCATCTACAGTTCCGCCGTGCCGGGTGCCATTCCGGCTGAGTTCTACCGACCCGTACCGGGGGCCGAAGCCTTGGGCGGCGGACAAGGCGTTCCGGGTTTTGCCATCGTGCGCGACGAGCGTGAACTGACCCTGCCTGCGGGTCGATCCGTCCAACGCTTTGTCGACGTGGCAGCCTACATCGACCCCACCACCGTGAACTTCGTCTCGCTCACCGACCCGGGCACCCGGGTGCTCGAGCAGAGCTATCAGTTCGATCTCGTCAGTGCCCAGAAGTTGTTGCAGAAGCACGTGGGTCGCAACGTCACCGTCGAGCGCAACGGGGCGGGCGTCGGCAGCACGGTGTCGGGGACGCTGCTGTCCGCCAGCGATGGTCTCGTGCTGCGCGCCAGCGACGGCTCAATCACCACACTCAAAGATTACGCCACGGCCCGCTTCGCCGAGCTGCCCGGCGGACTCATTACCCGACCTACTCTCGAGTGGTCGCTGAATTCGCCGCGCGGCGGCAAGCAGCGCACGAGGGTGTCATACGAGACGGGCGGTGTGACCTGGTGGGCCGATTACAACCTTGTCTTCAACCCTGGCAAAGACGCCAACAGCGGTCAGCTCGATGTGTCAGCCTGGGTGAGCATCCTCAACATGTCAGGCGCGTCGTTCCAGAACACTCGGCTGAAGCTCGTCGCGGGCGACGTACAGCGCAACTCGACGGTGACTCTGCGGCGGTCGGTGCGCGCAGCCGAGGCTGTGGCGATGGCCGATTCTCCGCCCGGATTCACCGAGAAGGCGTTCTCGGAATTTCATCTTTATACGCTCGGCCGGCCCGCCGATTTGCCGGACAACTCCACACGCCAGCTCGAGCTTTTCGAGCAAGTGCGGCAAGTGCCGGCGCGCAAGCAACTCATTTATCGCGGTGCCGAGAGTTTCTTTGGCGGCCCTATCCTCGATCGGGAAGTGGGCGTGGGCGGCACGGGTAAGGTGGATGTCTATCTCGAGTTCCGCAACGATCGCGCCGCCGGGCTCGGCGTGCCGCTGCCTGCCGGGAGAATCCGCGTCTCGCAACTCGACACCGCGGACGGCAGTTTGGAATTCATCGGCGAGGATCGTCTCGATCACACGCCCAAGGACGAGCGTGTTCGCATCCGGCTCGGCTCTGCGTTCGATGTGGTGGGCGAGCGCAAGCAAGTGGACTTCGCCATCGATACCCGGGCGCGCTGGCTCGAAGAGGAAGTCGAGCTCCGTGTGCGTAACCGCAAGAGCGAGGCGGTCGAGGTGTCCGTGGTCGAAGGACTGTACAGAACGGCGAACTGGAAGATGCTCACCCGCAGCCAGGAATACACGCGGCAGGATGCGCGGACGGTGGTGTTTCCGCTGAAGATCGCGAGCGATGCCGAGGCGGTGGTGCGCTACCGCGTGCGCTATAGCTGGTAGGCTCTGGCGAACACTTTGACGTGCTCGTCGATGAGCGCGTCGACGGCGAGCGGTCGGCAGCGGGTGCCACCGAGGTCGTGCTGGTGCAGCAGCGCCAGCAACAGCGGCGAGATCAGCATCAGCGCCGCGTGCCGGGTGTCGCATTCGACGATCGCGCCGCGATCGCGGTAGCCCTGCAGCCGGGTCTCGAGTGATTGCAGCGTGGGTTCGAGCACATCGACGAGATAGTCGAGCGCCGTGCCGCGATGACGCAGCCCTTCGGCAAGTCCGATACGGTGCAACGCGCCGACCGTGCCGCCCGTCCAGCCGCGCACGAGCCGCTGCAGGAAATCGCGCAGCGATTCTTCGAGATCCACCTCGCTCGGGTCAGGAGCGCGCGTGCGCTCGAGGTGCCGCTGCCCGGACTGCAGATAGTGGGCAAAGACGGCCTTGATGAGACTTTCCCGATCGCCGAAGTAATGACGAAGTGTGGCCACGCTCACCCCGGCCGCAAGCGCCAGCTCGCGAAAACTCGGGCTCTGGCCATTTTGCAGTGAAAGCCGTTCTTTCGCCTTTGAAATCAGCGCGTTACGGCGTTCCTCGAACTGTGCATTACGGGCACCGGCAACTCTGGCCATGGCGGGTCCGATAGAAAGATAGTGAATTAATTAGATCATGTGGTTTAATATATTGCAACGGATTGTAGTGCACCAAGGATCAGGCGCCCGATGGCTTTCGACGAACCAGAACGCAGTGTTTTTTCTCGCTACCGCTACCTCGTGCTCGGCGTGATCGTCGTCGCACTCGGGGTGCTGTTCGCCTACCGCGCCTCGAGGCCCACGCCGGTCGGTGTGGTTGAGGCTGCAGCGGGTCCTGCCGAGCGGGTACTCGCGGTGTCTGGACGCACCCGGCCTCAAGTGACCGTGACGATCGTGCCGAAGAGCGCCGGCCAGATCGTGTCACTCTCTAAGGACGAGGGAGAGACCGTCAAAGCCGGCGAGCTCCTCGTGCAGCTTGAGGCCGACGCACCGCGTGCCGCGCTCGATGAGGTCGGCTCCAAAATCACCCTTCAGCAGCGTGCCGTCGCCGAGGCGGAACGCAGTTTCAAACGTTTCGAGCAGCTGCGGCAGCAGGGTCTCGCTACCGTCAAAGAATTCGACGCCGCGAAGTTCGAACTCGATCAGGCGCGCCTCGCGCTTGACGGTCTTGCCGCCTCGCGCCGCGAGGTGGCCTCGCGTCTGCGTGACAACAGTATCCTCGCGCCCGTGAGCGGCGTGGTACTCGCGCGCCCCGTCGATCGGGGACAAGTGGTCGGCCCGCAGACGGTGATCTATGAGATCGCTCCCCTGGCCGATGTCGAAATCGAAGCGGACATCGATGAACGCTACCTGCCCGAAATCCGCGAGGGCATGAAGGCGGATATTCTGGTCGCAGGGCGCGCAGCGCCGCTCCGCGCAACGCTCTACTACGTCTCGCCAAAGGTTGACCCCCGCACGGGCGGCGCCAAGGTTCGGCTGCGTCTCGACTCACGGCCGACGTCAACCTCGTGATTGAGCGGCGCGAGCAGGCTGTCACCGTCCCGCGTAGCGCGATTCTGGGTCGCGGTCCCGGCGCCCGCGTGCTCACCGTGAACAACGACGTGGTGACCGAGCAGACGATCCGCTTTCTCGAATGGCCGAGCGATCGGGTGATCGTGCTCGAGGGTCTCAGCGGCGGGCAGTTGCTGCTCTCGAGTCCGCGCGCTGACCTCATCGGTAAAAACGTCCTGCCGACGCGCGACCTCGCTGCGCTGCCCGCGGGCGAACGTCCGCGCGGCTCTGACGCCCGCAAAGCCTTGTAGGCGGAGAAACTGTACCGTGCGTTTCGATCTCAAAGTCGCCCTGCGTTACCTGCTCTCCAACCGACTGCAGTCCGCACTGCTCATCGGCGGTGTCGCCGTCGCGGTGACGGTATTCACCTTCAATGCTGCACTGATCAACGGCCTCGCCGAATTCCAGATCGACCGGGTCGTCGGCAGTTCCGCCCACGTGACCCTCGAACCCGCGAAGCCGCGTCCGCAACTTGTGCCCTCCGCCGACGGCGCAGAGCGCCTAGTTGCCTCACAGGGCGCCAACGAGCGACGCGCGCAGATCAAACAGTGGCGGACGGTCGAGAGCGTCATCGACACGCTCCCTGGTGTCACCGGCGTGTCCTACAACATCCTCGGCACAGGTCTTGTAACGCGTGGCGAGCAGAGTCTGCGCCTCGGCCTTAACGACGTGCTGATCGGCCGCAAGCTCGCCCGCGATCTCGGCATCTCCGTCGGCCAGCCCATTTTCCTGACGAGTAGTCAGGGCCGTGAACGCAGTCTTACCGTGCGCGGGCTATACGCCACAGGCGTCGATAGCCTCGATGCGCGGCTGGCCTACGTCAATCTCGACACCGCCCGTGTGCTGTTCGATTTGCCCGAGGGCCTCACGGAGATCGAAATCAAGCTTGCCGACATCTACGCTGCCCGAGCTGTTGCGCAGCAACTCGCCGACAGTACCGGGCTTGAAGTCACCGCCTGGATGGACAAGAACCAGCGCCTGCGCGAAGCGCTCGAGGGCCAGGGGAGTTCGGGCAGCATCATCAAGATGTTCACGCTGATTACCATCATCGTCGGCGTTGCGAGTGCGCTGCTGCTCACCACGTTCCGTCGGCGCCCCGAGATCGGCATCATGCGCAGCTTCGGCATTTCTCAGCGCTTCGTCCTGTCGGTGTTCATGCTGCAAGGCGCGCTGATCGGGATCCTCGGCTCGCTGGTCGGGTGTTTCTTGGGTTGGGGCTTCAGCACCTTGCTGGCCGGTCTTGGCGCCGAAAGCGGCCGCCGATTGCCCGTCGATCCTTCGCTCGGTCAATACGATGTGGCACTGCTGCTCGCTGCCGCAGCCAGCATCGCTGCAGCCTTGTGGCCTGCACGCGCGGCATCCCGCATCGACCCGGTCGAAGCGATCTCTCAGTGAACATGACGTCGAGGACAATCCGCCCATGAGCACTGCCACCACGACTGCCACAATACCCTCGCCCGACGACACACCGTTGCTCGAAGTGCGCGATATCCGCAAGGTGTTTATCGATCGCGACTTCCAGACGCCCGTTCTCAAGGGCGTGAATTTCACCCTGCACCGCGGGGAGATGGTCGCGATGCTCGGCCCTTCAGGTAGCGGCAAGAGCACGCTGCTCTCCATCCTCGGTACGCTGATGCGCCCGACCTCCGGCAGCTTTCGCATGCAGGGACGCGAACTCACCGCGCTGCGCGAAGCCGAGCTCAGCGACTTTCGTAATCAGCAGATTGGTTTCATTTTCCAGTACCA
>RGWK01000174.1 GCA_010029775.1 Gammaproteobacteria bacterium | reverse complement strand
AGGCCTCTGCCCGCGAGGAGCGGAAAGCCAAGCGACGCTCGAAGAAAAAGTGAGCTTGCAAGTTCACGCAAGAACAGGATACAGTGGGACCATGAAGAACGACATCAAGCCGGGCGACACGGTTACCTTGGGCTCGGAGAACGGGCTCGGCGCCGGCCGCTTCCTCGTCCTCAGGGTGTACCCAGGCGACCCCATCCACAAGCTCCTCGTCCAGGGCACGAACGGCATCTGGCCGGCTCGGATCGAGGGTGCTCGGGTCGTCGGCTGAAAACTTTGCAAGTTCGCGCGGGAAAGCGGTATACTAGAACCATGGAACACACCTTCTGGACCTGGAACTGGCTCAGCGGCGGTTACAACTCGTGCCCCATCTCGGTGGCACCCACGCTCCGTGCCGCGAAGAAGCATGCGGCGGAGCTCGGCGGTGGACGCCTGTCCGCCGATCCCCAGACTTTCCGCAAGGTCACGACGGCCGAGATGGCCGCCATCGACCGGTCCTGGTGCGCGGCCTTCGACTGAGCCGGCGTTGACGAACGAAAACCTGCAAGTTTGCGCGTGAAAGGAGTATAGTAGACACGTGGACCAAAACAGCCAGCCCAAGCCCCTCCCGACCAACCTGCCCGTCGAGAACCTCACGTTCGAGGACCGCACGGTCGCCACTGTCAACATCTGCGACCTCCTCGACCTCCTCTACCCGGGCTACTGGTCGGCCCGCCGGTACCTGGACATCGACTACGCGGACTCGCAGTCCGTGATCGACGAGTGGTGCGCGGCCCACGGGGCGTACTACTACGCCGCCCCTCGCGACGAGTTCTCGGTGAGCGACGCCGTGCTCAACGCGGCTGACCGCGGCCTGTCGGTCGTGGTCCTCGAGGACCTGTCCTGAACTGCAAATTCGCGCGAAGAAGGGATAAGATCTAACCATGGCCTTCGGACCCTCTCCCAAGCAGAAGCTGTTGGACCTGGCTCAGGTCCTCCACCCCAACTCTCAGATCGAGATCATCAGCTACCGCGCCAAGAATCCGCACGGCCTACAAGACCGCGCAGATCAGCCTGTCGCTCACGTCGATCGTCTGAACAGTTCACAGAGGAACTCACAGAAACTCCAGCAAGTGCTCGCGCGAGCGAGGTATACTTACAGAGTCGACCCCAACAAGGAAACAAGCTCATGACCACGATGACCATCAAGACTTTCGTTGCCGTCGCCCCCCGCCTCCCCAAGAGCACGTCGGTGCTCCTCCGCGGACCCCACGGCATCGGAAAGAGCCAGGTCGTCCGCCAGGTGGCGGCCATCATCGCTGAGGCCGAGGGTCTCAAGAACTTCGAGGTGGTGGACCGCCGCCTCTCGCAGATGTCCGAGGGCGACATGATCGGCCTCCCCTCCACGGACGGCGAGGTGACGCGGTTCAACCCGCCCGAGTGGTACAAGCGCGCCTGCGAGAAGCCGGTGTGCCTCTTCCTCGACGAGCTCAACCGCGCGACCCCCGAGGTCATGCAGGCTGCGTTCCAGATCGTCCTCGATCGTGAGCTCAACGGCTGGAAGCTCCACCCGGACACGCGGGTCTTCTCGGCCATCAACCACTCGGCTGCCTACACCGTCAACGAGATGGACCCGGCCCTCCTCGACCGCTTCTGGACGATCGACCTCACGCCCTCTCCGGAAGACTGGCTCACCTGGGCTCGCGCTGCGGGCCGGGTCCATCCCACGGTGGTGGAATTCCTCGCGGGCAACGAGAAGTGGCTCGACACGCCCAAGGACTCCGAGCCCGGTAAGGTGTCGCCCTCTCGCCGTAGTTGGGAGCGACTCAGCAACACCCTCGTCGCTGCAGGCCTGGCGGACACGCCGGACGACCCAATGTTCTACCCACTGTGCCTCGGCTACGTGGGCACGGAGGCGACCATCGCCTTCCACTCCTTCGCGAAGACCATCGACAACCAGGTCTCGGGCGAAGACGTCATGGAGCGCTATCCCCAGGTGAAGGCCAAGATCGGCCGCCTCGGTCAGGAGAAGCAGAACATCGTCATCGAGAAGGTGGCGGACTACGTCACGAAGAAGTGCAAGACCCTCACCGACGAGCAGGGTGCCAACCTGAAGTCCTTCATGGAGGACCTCCCGGGTGAGCTCCGAGTGTCGGCCTGGTCCAAGCTCACGGCAGGTGGTGTGGAGAACCTCGAACTGGCCAAGTCGGTCCACAAGTGGTGCGTCTCCTCCATCCTCGAAGTCTTCGGCGTCGCCAAGGACGGCGCCCAACAGGCCGACACGAAGTCGACCAAGAAGAAGGGGAAGTGAGGCGATGATTGGCTTCACCCGAATCGGGTAATCCAGGAGGATGCCTCCCACGCGGGAGGCTCTTCGACCACGACGCTTGGCGGTACCGTGCAGATCGGCGCCGCCAACGTCTCATAGACCGCGGATGTTCTGAGGACTTCGCGTTGCTCGAGATGTCTCGCGACCTCGTGTCAGCGAAGAACCTCAGTCTCCTCGTGAAGTGGTGCGAGAAGAGAGGTCTCACGGTTCTGTTTGCTAAGCACGAGAACGGGACGTACGACGAGTGCACAAAGACAATCACGATCGCAGCAAATGCTCTCCCCGAGAAACAAGTCTTCTATCTAATCCACGAGTGCGGCCACCACCTCATCAACGCTCACCCAGGCCTGCCCAATCGATTCGAGATGGGGTACGAACAGACTGAAAAGAAGATCACACGGACCTTCCAGCACAGGCTAGCCTGCTTAGAAGAAGAGATGGAAGCCTGGCAGAGGGGCCGGAACCTCGCTAGAAAACTCAAGCTTAAATTAAACGAAGAAAACCTCGAGAAATTAAGATTACATTGTCTCCATTCGTACGTTAAGTGGGCCTCACGCAAGAAATGAAAACACCAGATCCTCTTCTCATCGAGATCCTCAGCAACGAGGAGGCTTACCGCCTGGGCATCATACCGCTCAGCAACTCCAGCCTGGGATCTTCTCTCGCGGGGGCATTCGAAGAGATGCCGCCCGAGCAAGCCCGAGTCATGAAGCGAAAGTTTCGGAAGCTGTGGCGAAAGCTTGCTCGGGCGGCATCGAGGGGCGGTGCAGAGATGCTCATTAGGGGTTCGAACGAAGCACAGAGGCTGGGCTTGGGCGATCCTAAACCCGCGAGGCACAACAACTTCACAAGAAAGACTTCAGTATTTTGGGAACTGCGGCGGAGGGCTCGAAAGAGAGCGGCCGGCGATTGACGTTTTTTTGATAGCAAACTTGCGCGAAAGCGTGTTATACTAGAACCATGAAGAAGATCCGAAACAGCTATGCTGCGGCCATGCGGGCTCGGCATGCGTCTTCGGCGCCCATGAAGGACCGCCGCAAGAGGCGCGAGCGGAATCGCAAGCGGTCGTGGCAGAAGGACGAAGCGTGACCCAGCAGCGGTCTCTCACTTACATCCAGCCCGGCGACCGTGAAGCGTGGGTTGATTGGCCCGCCCCGCGTGCCGCCCCGCCGGCTTTCATCCCTGGCTACACGAAGAAGTGCACAGTGTGCCGCGGCCATGGAGGCTGGAACCTCCTTCTGGGCGCGTACCCTGTTCCGAGAGACAACACGTCTGAGAACCGTCACATGTACACGCACATGAAGGCTTCGTGCCACGCGTGCGGAGGTCATGGATGGGTTCGGCCCGAAGTGAACGGTTGCGTCCACGAATTCCGCTGGATCGGGGTGTCGGGCAAGGTCACACACTTCAACTGCGTCCACTGTCGGGAGGCTGTGTCTTGGGACACACACACTCACCGATGAAGCACGTGTACACCGCAAAGCCGGCCTTGACGGGTCACTACCTCGTCCACCGCGGGATGGACCACGCGCACGTGGTCACTTTTGACACTGCACCCGACGACGTTTGGGTGGTTGTAAAATCTTGGAATGCTCCTGACTCTCACAAGGCGAAGCCTTGGGTGCTCCTCCTAGAGCAGACACTCAAGAAAGTCGCAGCTCGCAAGCTGTGGAAGGAGCTCCGAGACCGAGGATACCGTAGAGGCGGAGCGCAAGTCAATGCCTGCTAAGAAAAAAGTCGTCTGGAAGAAGACAGACTCGGGTATCGTGCAAGAGAAAGTGCGGCATCCCCGTAACTACAAGCCCGACGCTGAGCTGCCTGAAGACAAGCGAGAGTTATACACGCAACACCTCGTTCCTGGCTCGCTGTGGCGAGTGGCATCTCTCCACCTGAACCCTGAAGCATCCAACCCTAGCATCGAAGACCATGTGCATCCGTACGCCAACGGACTAGATTGGATGCCCTGGGGCTCTCCAATCGTCCACAACCGCGGCGAGCTCGCCATCTACTTGGGCACCACTCGAGTGGAAGAGGTGTCTCGAGACAAGAAGGTCTCAGTGCTTCGTCACACGTTTGCGATCGGGGCCCGCGTTTACATCACGCGGAACCTGATGGACTGGGAACCTGTCGTCTGAACTGCAAGTTCGCGCGCCGAAGTGATAGGATCTATCTATGCCGATCAAGCACAGTTTCACCCCTCAGGAGCTCATCAACACCTACAACCGGAAGGTCATGAACAAGGTGGCCGAGATCTTCGCGTCGAGTCCCCAACGAGAAGGTGTCATCCTCGAGGACTGTGGTTCCTGGTTGGTCCAGGAGGCCTGGCAGGACCGGGTGGGGTTCTACATGACGATCCGATTGGCACCCCTTGACCTGCGCCGGGAGGACGTCCAGGAGGAGGGTCGGATCATCACCCGAAAGTTCCTCGACATGTTCCCGGACCGCACGGCGAATGGGACCTTCTACGAGGGTCAGGACGGGTACCTGGAGGGAGAGAAGGTGACGGTCTTCGTCCAGACGGCGTCCTTCTCCATCGCGGACTGAATATGGAAAGCAAGCTCTCCTTCGACGAAGTGCAACTCAACTACATCCTCGAGGCCGTGCGGCACTTCCGA
>RGWK01000173.1 GCA_010029775.1 Gammaproteobacteria bacterium | reverse complement strand
ACGGAGGATGCGCGCCCGTTCGGTGCCGGTGAGCGCAGCCCAGGCAGGCTGAGCCGCCCGCGCGCGGGCCACGGCCTCATCGATCTGCAAGGGCCCGGCCACGGGCACCCAGGCGAGCACCTCGCCGGTCGCCGGGTTGTAGCTCGCCATGCGCGAGGCGTCGTCATGGTCTGCCGCCTGCTTCGCCCCGGCTCGCATGGGTGACTCGGGCATCGACGGCAGTCGCTCACCAAGCGCCGCCGTCACGTGTCGCAGCACACGCTCGCTCAGCCGCGTGCTGTCGCTGGCCGGTGCACCCGCGAGGGCCGCCTGCAGCCATGTGCCCTCGAGCAGCGCCGCGATACTGGCAGCGCGTTCGGCGAGTTCTTGCGCAGGAACGAGTGGCCGCAAAGCGGCGCGGAGGCTCGAGAGCATCCGCCGCTGGTATACCCGCTGGATGCGCGCAAGAGGCGCCGACTGGTGCACAAGACTCCAGAACGCCAGCCACGCGCGACTGTCGCTGGCACGCAGCCCCTCGGGGGACAAGCAGGCCTCGACGCAGGCCTTGAGCCGATCGCTCGCCTCCGAGGCTGCGGTAAGGCGCCAACGCAGTTGCTCGCGATGCTTCGCCAGCAAGGCGCGAAACGCCGCTTCGAGCAGGCCTTCCTTATCGGTGAAGTAGTGCGCCACGAGCCCCGCCGAGACACCCGCCTTGCCTGCGATGTACGCCAGGGTCGTGCCCTGTGCACCGACTTCTGCCAGACTCGCCAGCGTGACTTCGATCAGTTGCAGACGGCGACTGGCATCGGCCGAACGGCCATTGGGGGCGCCTGCTGAAGAAATTGTAGTGTCGTTCAATGGAATCTCCCAGTCGGTCTAGCGGGCGCCTTCAAAGACTTCGAAACAGCGTGAGAAGTCCGAAAAATAATCCCGCTAAAACATAAAGTTATAGAGCTAATCGGGGGTTAAATGACAGGTCTTGAACGCTCGTTCAAATGGCGTCTTTCCCGCGCGAATACTGCCGCGCTCCTCGGTCTTCGGTCAAGCCTCGCCGCGATATTGGCGACCATCCTCGTCGGCCTGTTGCCCCCCCTCGGATTCGCCCAAACGAGCGAGCCTGCCTCCTGTGGCAACGTGCGCCTCGCCGACATCGGCTGGACTGACGTCACCGCGACTACCGGCTTTGCGAGTCACCTGCTCCGCCAGCAAGGCTACACCCCGCAAGTGACGGTGCTGTCGGTACCGGTCACCTTCGCCGCCTTGCGCAACCGCGACATCGATGTCTTCCTCGGCAACTGGATGCCCTCGATGCAGGCTGATCGTCAGCCTTACATCGACGACGGCTCCGTGCAGATCGTCGGCGCCAACATGCCGGACGCCCGCTACACGCTGGCGGTGCCGGCTTACCTGCACGAACAAGGTCTGCGCGACTTTGCCGACATCGCACGCTTCGCGAAACCTCTGCGAGGCAAGATCCACGGCATCGAACCGGGCAATGACGGCAATCGGCTGATCCTCGAATTGATCGAGGGCAATCGCTTTGGCCTTGGCGGATTCACACTGGTCGAGTCGAGCGAGCAAGGCATGCTCGCGCAGGTCGAACGCAGCGTGGCAGCGCGCGAGCCCATCGTCTTTCTCGGCTGGCAGCCACACCCCATGAACTCGCGCATCGAGATGCGCTACCTCACCGGCGGCGACGACAGTTTCGGACCGAATTTTGGTGGCGCGACCATCTACACACTGGTGCGTGCAGGCTACCTCGAGGAATGCCCCAACGTGGCGCGACTGCTGCGCAACCTGAAGTTCACGGCAGCGATGGAAAACGAACTGATGGATGGCATCCTCAACCGCAAACTCGACCCGGAGGTGGCCGCGACCGAGTGGTTGCGGGCCAATCCGCAGGCGTTGCCTCAATTCCTTGAGGGAGTACAGCGCTTCGGCAGCGCAACGCCCGGCAGCGCGAACGCGAGCACAGGCGAGACCTCCGCAGGGGCCGCGGGGGCCGCGGGGGCCGCGGCCAGTCTTGATGAACGGCTCGCAGCCCATAAGATTCCGCTCGGCCAAAGCATCGCGGAGGCCATCGGCTATGCCCAGCTTCACGGCAAGCCCTTTTTCGATCTTGTATCGATTGGCGTCGGCAGTGCAGTCGATGCCGTGCACGCCGCACTGCGTGCCCTGCCCTCTTGGCTGATCGTGCTGGCGGCTGCTGCACTGGCTTGGGTGCTGCAACGTTCATGGCCGCTGGTTGCATTTGTCGTGCTGGCCCTGCTCTTCATCATGAATCAAGGGTACTCTGAGGCCCATGCTGGATTTGATGCAGACCCTGCCCACCTTCGTCTACCTGATCCCGACGCTGGTGCTGTTCGGTCTCGGTGTGGTGCCGGGCCTGATCTCCACGGTCATCTTCGCCCTGCCCGCGCCGGTTCGTCTCACCCACCTCGGCATCAGCAACGTACCGCGCCCGCTGCTCGAGGCCGGTGACGCGTTTGGCGCCACGCGATGGCAGCGCCTGCGAACCATCGAACTGCCGGCAGCGCGCGCCTCGATTCTCGCCGGCATCACCCAATGCATCATGCTGAGTCTGTCGATGGTGGTGATCGCCGCACTGGTCGGCGCCGGCGGGCTCGGGGTTCCGGTCGTTCGGGCGCTGAACAGCGTGCAAATAGACGTGGGCTTCGAGGCCGGGCTCGCCATCGTCCTGCTCGCCATCATCCTCGATCGCTTGAGCCGACCCCGTGACGGGAGGACCCCCTCGTGAGCGCTGCACTCGAGTTTCGCGATGTCCATGTGATCTATCCGCGTAGTTCCGGACGGGCTGCCAGCGCTGCAGTCCAAAAAGCCCTGACGCGTCTCGACGCCGGCGAGGAATCCGCCGTGGTCTCCGCTGAAGAAGCGGTCACCGTCGCGGTGCGAGCTGCGAGCCTGAGCATCGCGGAGGGAGAGATCTGCGTGATGATGGGACTGTCGGGCTCCGGCAAATCGACGCTGCTGCGCGCGGCGAACGGACTCGCTCAGGTCACGCGCGGCAGCGTACTGCTGGGCGCGGGCGGACCGTCGCTCGATGTGGCGCGCTGCGATGCGGCGAGCCTTGCTGCAGCACGCAGACATCGCGTCAGCATGGTGTTTCAGCACGCGGCCCTGCTGCCCTGGCGGACTCGCCCGCGCGTTCGCGACCGACGCGCCGTTGCTGTTGATGGACGAACCCTTTTCGGCACTCGATCCGCTGATCCGCAGCCGCCTGCAGGATGAGCTTCGCCAGTTGCAGCAGCGCGCTCGCAAGACGCTGCTGTTCGTCAGTCACGATCTTGATGAGGCGCTACGCCTTGGCGATCGCATCGCCATCATGGACGCTGGACAGATCGTGCAGACCGGAACGCCGCAGGACATCGTGCTGCGACCAGCGACCGCGCGCGTGGCGGAATTCGTGCAACACATGAATCCGTTGACGGCACTCACTGCAGAGATGGTGATGCGACCGATTGGCGAGCTGCCGCAATCGGACGACTGGCAGACACTGCCACTGCAGCAGGTGCCCTGCACAATGCCGCTGCGCGAGGTCATCCGGCTGCGGCAATCGTCTGCTCACCCGCTGCTGGTCAGCGAGGCGGGACGCGTGGTGGGCATCTGTGATGGCGTCGATATCCTGCGCGCTCTGGGTGAAGCGACCGCCGGCGCACGTTGAGCACGTGATCACCCCGATTTGCGGGGATAGGAGCGTCAGCGCTCCGCGCGCTTCAGCGTTCAACGCAGTTTAGCTTTCGGAGGACTCCAGCGCAGTCACGGCCGCGCGCGCCAGCGGATGCAGCCCCTCGGCCTCGCCATTCGCCACGGCTGCGAGCAGTTGTGCCCGCATGCGCGGCTCCCAGAACTTCTGCAGGTGGTCCGCCACGCTGAGCGGCGCCTTGTCCGCGCCTTCATGGGCAAAGAAAGTCGCGATCTGATTGGCCATGCGAACAAGCTTCTGCGAATTCATCTGCCTACCCTCTGCGGTGCACTGAACACCTCAAAACCATCGTCACGCGCCACGGCGATCAGCGTCACGCCGGCCGCCTCCGCCGTGCGCACCGCCAGCGCGGTGGGCGCCGACACTGCGACCAAGATGCAGGCTCCCATCATCGCCGCCTTCTGCACCATCTCGACCGACACCCGACTGGAAATCACCAGCACACCGCTTGCGGCCGACTCGCCCGCCCGCGCCAAGGCCCCGGCAAGCTTGTCGAGTGCGTTGTGCCGACCTACGTCCTCGCGGACCATGAACAAACCGGCATCCGCACGCCAGAAGGCCGCGGCGTGCACGGCTCGCGTTCGCCGGTTGAGCACTTGCGCAGCCGCCAGTGCGCCCACCATGTCGCGCACCTCGGCCCGCGACACCACGACGGAGCCCAAGACGCGTGGCAACGGCCTCAGCGCTTCAGCCAAACTCTCGATGCCGCACAACCCGCAGCCCACCGGCCCGGCCAGTCGACGGCGTCGCTCGAGGCTGCGCAGGGTGGCCTCGCCGCCGAGTGTCATGCGCAGCTCGAGACCAAGCTCGTGACGACACACTTCGATCTCGGTGAGCTCGGCGAGCCCGCCGATCAGCCCCTCGTTGAGCGAAAAGCCGACGCCGAAATCTTCGAGATCGAGCGGCGTTGCCATCATCACCGCATGCGAGTCGCGGTTATAGGTCAAGGAAATCGCCACTTCCTCGGGGACACTGCGCTCGCCCCATTCGTCACCGACGCGGCCGACGGCCAGCCGCCGCAGGTCAACTGCGGGCGGCGGCAGTTCCATTGGAGGGCAGCACCTGCACTGCAGTGACCTTGTATTCGGGACAGTTGGTCGCCCAGTCCGAGAAGTCGGTCGTGACTACGTTGATTTGCGTGTCGGGATGATGGAAGGTGGTGTACACCACGCCCGGCGCCACCCGGTCGGTAATTTCCGCCCGCAACTCCGTGGCCCC
>RGWK01000172.1 GCA_010029775.1 Gammaproteobacteria bacterium | reverse complement strand
GTCAACGAACGTATACAGTCCCAACTGTCAGCCGCCTCGGTCGTGCTGTTCATGAAGGGCACGCCCGACTTTCCGCAGTGCGGGTTCTCGGCGCAGGCAGTGAGTGCGCTGCGGGCCTGCGGTGCGCGCTTTCACACCGTCAATATTTTCGAGGATCCGGAGTTGCGCGAAGCGCTGAAGCGGATTTCGAACTGGCCGACTTATCCGCAGTTGTACGTCAAGGGCGAACTGCTCGGTGGCTCGGCGGATTTGACCGGCTCGGTGAACACCTTCCGCAAAGATTCGCGCGCGGTCACGTCAGCAGACGCCACCGGCAACTACATCAACTACGGCGTGCGCGAGTTCGCCATGACCGCGATGATGAACGGGCTCGCGCTGCACGGCGGGTTCGCGCCGTACGCGGGCACGTTCCTCGTGTTCTCCGACTACGCTCGCAACGCCGTGCGACTTGCGGCGCTGATGCACCAGCGCATCCTGCTTGTATACACGCACGACTCGATCGGTCTCGGCGAGGATGGCCCGACGCACCAGCCGATCGAACATCTCGCCTCGCTCCGTGCAATGCCTAATCTAAGCGTTTGGCGCCCCTGCGATGCGTTCGAGACGGCCCACGCCTGGCTGGCCGCTATCGAGCGCAAGGACGGACCCTCGACGCTCGTGCTGACGCGCCAGGCATTGCCGCAACAGCCGCGCGATGCCGGGCAGCAGGCCGCGGTCGCCAACGGCGGTTACGTGCTGATCGAGCCGCCGGGTACCGGCTTGCCCGAGGCCATTCTCATCGCCACAGGCTCCGAGGTGGCGCCGGCGGCCGAGGCCGTGCGTGCCGCCAATGCCGCCGGTCGACGCGTGCGCCTGGTTTCAATGCCCTGCACCGATGTCTTCGATGCGCAGGATGCCGCGTGGCGCGAAGCGGTGTTGCCGCGGGCCGTGCGCCGGCGGCTCGCCATCGAGGCTGCGGCCTCGCAGAGCTGGTGGAAGTACGTCGGTAGCGACGGCTGCGTCATCGGCATCGACCGCTTCGGCGCCTCCGGCAAGGCGGCCGATCTTTTCGAACACTACGGGCTCACCGCGGCGCACATTAGCCGCGCGCTCGACTCACTGCTTAATGGACCCCGTCAAGGAGAATGAACAGATGGCGATCAAGGTAGGCATCAACGGTTATGGCCGCATCGGCCGCAACGTGCTGCGCGCACTCTACGAGAGCGGCCGCACCGGCGAGATCCAGATCGTCGCTATCAATGACCTTGGCGATGCCAACACCAACGCGCATCTGACGCGCTACGACACGGCACACGGTCGCTTCAACGGTCAGGTGAGCGTCGAGGGTGATGCCATGATCGTCAACGGTGATCGCATCCGGGTGCTGGCGCAGCGCGATCCGTCGAAGTTGCCATGGGGCGAGCTCGGCGTTGATATCGTCTTCGAGTGCACGGGCCTGTTCACCAGCAAGGCGAAGGCGAGCGCACATCTGGCCGGTGGTGCCCGTAAGGTGCTGATCTCCGCACCGGGCGGCGATGACGTCGATGCCACCGTGGTCTATGGCGTCAATCACGATGTGCTGCGCGCCGCGCACACGGTGGTCTCGAACGCCTCCTGCACCACCAACTGCCTCGCACCGATGGCCAAGGTGCTGCACGAGAACATCGGCATCGTCGGTGGTCTCATGACCACCATCCACGCATATACCAACGACCAGGTGTTGACCGATGTGTATCACTCGGATCTGCGCCGCGCGCGCTCGGCGACCATGTCGATGATTCCGACCAAGACGGGTGCTGCGGCGGCTGTGGGCCTCGTGTTGCCGGCGCTGAAGGGCAAGTTCGACGGCTTCGCTGTGCGCGTGCCGACCATCAACGTCTCGCTGGTTGATCTCACATTCACCGCGCAGCGCCCGACGTCGGTCGAAGAAATCAACGGGCTTTTGAAGGCTGCTGCGGCCGGTCCGCTCAAGGGCGTGCTCGCCTACACGGATGCGCCGCTCGTCTCGATCGACTACAACCACGATGCGCATTCCTCGACCTACGACGCGACGATGACCAAGGTCACCGGCGGCACACTCGTCAAGGTCTGCTCTTGGTACGACAACGAGTGGGGCTTCTCCAACCGCATGCTCGACACGGCGCTTGCCTGGTCGCGGGCGGGTTGAGCATGCGCGTACGTCGCATGGCGGATCAGGCCCTCGCGGGCAAGCGCGTGATGATCCGCGAGGATCTGAACGTGCCCGTCGATGGCGGCGTGGTGACGAGCGATGCGCGCATCCGTGCGGCATTGCCGACGATCCGTGCGGCACTCGAGCAGGGCGCGCGCGTGATCCTGCTCTCCCATCTCGGGCGACCCAAGGAAGGCGAGTTCTCCGCCGAGAATTCATTGGCGCCGGTGGCGGCGCGGCTCGGGGAACTGCTGGGGCAGTCGGTGCGGTTACAGCGCGATTGGCTCGATGGTGTCGAGTGCGCCCCGGGCGAGGTCGTGCTGTGTGAGAACGTGCGCTTCAACAAGGGCGAAAAGAAAGATGATGAGGCGCTCTCGCGACGCATGGCGGCGCTCTGCGACGTCTTCGTGATGGACGCGTTCGGCACCGCGCACCGCGCCGAGGCGAGCACGCATGGCGTGGCGCGCTTCGCGCCCATCGCTTGCGCCGGTCCTTTGCTCGTCGGTGAACTCGAGGCACTCGAGCGGGCGCTGGCGCGACCCGCGCGACCCCTCGTGGCCATCGTGGCCGGTTCGAAGGTGTCGACCAAGCTCACCGTGCTCGAATCGCTGCTCGCCAAGGTGGATAAGCTCATCGTCGGTGGCGGCATCGCCAATACCTTCCTTGCTGCCACGGGCGTGCCGATAGGCAAGTCACTGCACGAACCCGACATGCTCGATACGGCTCGCGCTTTGCTCGCGCAGGCCAAGTCTCGTGGCGCCGACATCCCGCTGCCGACCGATGTGGTCGTGGCTAACGAGTTTGCACCGACGGCGATCGCCACGGTCCGACCCGTTGCCGCGGTCGCAGCCGATGAGCTGATCCTCGACATTGGTCCTGCGACCGCGTCGCTCTTCGCCGGTGTGCTGCAGTCGGCCGGAACCATCCTCTGGAACGGTCCTGTCGGCGTGTTCGAGTTCGACCAGTTCGGTGGCGGTACCCGTGCGGTGGCCGAGGCGATTGCGCGCAGCCCCGCGTTTTCGCTCGCCGGTGGTGGCGATACGCTCGCGGCCATCGAGAAATACGGTGTCGAGCAGGGCATCTCGTACATCTCGACGGGGGGAGGCGCGTTTCTCGAATTCGTCGAGGGCAAGACCTTGCCCGCCGTGGCCGCGCTCGAAGCGCGGGCGAACTGACCATGCTGCGCAGAACCAAAATCGTGGCGACTCTCGGGCCGGCCACGGACGATCTCGAAGTGCTGACCGAGATGTGTCGAGCCGGTCTCGATGTGGCGCGGGTCAACTTTTCCCACGGCACCGTGGACGATCATCTGCGGCGCATCGAGTTGCTGCGTACCGCCTCTGCACGGGCCGGTCGGTATGTCGCCATTCTCGGGGACCTGGCAGGTCCCAAGATCCGCATCGAAAGTTTCATCGATGGAGCCGTGCAGCTCGTCGAGGGTCGACCATTCGTGCTCGACACCGCACTCGACAAGCGAGCAGGCACGATCGATGCGGTAGGTGTCGCGTACAAGGAGCTGACCGCGGATGTGAGCGCGGGCGATACGCTGCTTCTCAACGACGGGCTCATCGTGCTTGAGGTCACGGCAGTCGAAGGCACGCGCATCCATACACGTGTTGTATCTGGCGGCGAGCTGTCGAATCGCAAGGGAGTCAACCGCAAAGGTGGCGGGATTTCCGCGCCCGCGCTCACTGACAAGGACCGCGACGACATCCGTTTTGCCGCGGCGCAGGGTCTCGACTACCTGGCGCTGTCGTTCGTGCGCGATGCTGACGACATCCATCTCGCGCGCGAACTGCTGCGTGCGGCGGGCGGCGCCGGCGTGCGCATCGTTGCCAAGATCGAGCGGCACGAGGCGGTCGCGCAGCTCGCTGGAATCATCGATGCCACCGATGTGGTCATGGTGGCGCGCGGCGATCTGGGTGTGGAGATGGGTCATGCGGCCTTAACCGGCTTGCAAAAAACCATCATCCATCAGACCCGGCATCGCAATCGCGTGGTGATCACCGCGACGCAAATGATGGAGTCGATGATCAGCAACCCGGTGCCGACGCGCGCCGAGGTCAGCGATGTGGCCAATGCGGTGATGGATGGCACCGATGCCGTGATGCTCTCCGCCGAGACGGCGGCGGGCAAGTATCCGGTCAAGGCCGTGGCGGCCATGACCGAAGTCATCGAGGGTGCGGAAACCTATCACCTGTCGATGCATCGGCCGCGTGAGCGCTCCAACGTGCGCTTCAGTCAAACTGAAGAGGCGATCGCCAACGCGGTGATGTACACCGCGAATCATCTCAACGTGCGCGCGATCGTCGCGCTCACCGAAAGTGGCGCTACGACGCAGTGGATGTCGCGCCTGCGCTCGGATATTCCGATCTACGCCTTCACCCGCCATGAGGCAACGCGTCGTCGCGTCACCTTGTATCGCGGCGTGTATCCGGTGGCCTTCGATATTCCGCGAGATAGCCGTCAGAGCCTCTTTCAAAGCGTCTTCGACATGTTGCTCAGTTTGCGGATCGTCGATGAAGGCGATCAGATCATTCTCACTCAGGGCGAACTCACCGGCGTTCAGGGCGGCACCAATTCGCTGCAGATCCTCACGGTCCACCGGGATCGCGCATGAAAAGAACGCTGCTGTGGCTCGGCAGTGCCGTCGTGATGGCATTGGCCGTGCTCGCGGTGGTGGTGTGGTGGTTGCTGCGCGGGTCGCTGCCGCAGCTCTCGGGGGAGCTCGACGGGCTCGAGGGTGGACCGCAGGCGCAGATCCTGCTGCAGCGCGA
>RGWK01000171.1 GCA_010029775.1 Gammaproteobacteria bacterium | reverse complement strand
GTGATCAAGAAGAGCCTGCGCGCGCACGGCCTGTTCACGCTGCCGGGTCTGGCCAAGCTCAAGGTCGTCAAGAAGCCCGCCACGAAGGCTCGTGAGGGTGTCAACCCGTTCACGGGTGAGAAGATGATGTTCAAGGCGAAGCCGGCCTCCAAGAAGGTCCGCGCCATGCCGCTGAAGAACCTCAAGAACATGGTGAATTAATCGGTTCCTACCGATACGAAAAAGCCCGGAGCGGCAACGCCCCGGGCTTTTTTTTCGCTACCTGATAACCGAGCGCTATCTCATACCGCGCTCGCCCTCACCACCCGGGCCTCGGCGCTCGCGTCGCTCCCGCATCTCCATACGCCGCTGCTTCATTTGCTGCTGTCGCGCATCTGCCTTGGCGCGCTGCTCCGGCGTTAGCACCTGCCACACCTTGGCCCGAAGTTCGCCACCCTGCCGAACCATCTGCGCCGACAAATCACCCATCCGCTTGGCTGCCTCGCCCACCGCGGTGCTGAATTTGCTGTCGGCGGGGTTCAATTCACGCAATGCGCGAGATTGCTTGGCCATTTCAGCGGCGAGACGCCGCATCTCGGGTCCATGGGTGGCCACGTGTTCAGTGATCTTGCCGCGCTGCTGCGGCGTGAGTTGCAGGTCATCCGCGAGCCGCTGCAGCATGCGCGGGTCGGTCCCGGCGAGTTCCATGAACCCTGCGCCCCGCATCGCGCCCATAGGTCCCATGCGCTCTCGCCCATCCCGAATGATCCGGTACCGGCGGATTTCCCGCACGTCCTTGCCCATGGACTGTGCATTGGGCGCGTCGGCAGGCGGCGGCGGCATGGGTTGGGCCAGCAACACTGAACCGCCGAGGGCTGCGAGGGTCATAATCGAAAGGTGACGCAGGCGCATGTCTTCACTCCTTGACAGAATGCTCGGCTGAACCGAACAGGGGATATCGTCGCCCATTCGACGCCCGTCCGCTGCAGGAATTTCGTAAAGACGCTGCAAAGAAATGCAAAGCCCGAACCGACCTCTGGCCCGTACCGCGGGTACACCGCACCATCGCACTCCATGTTGCCCCCTTCAGCCATGAACGCCCGGATCCTGATCATCGACGACGACCCTGAACTCGCAACGATGTTGGGCGAGTTCCTACGACGCGAAGGCTATGCCGTGGAGGCGCAATATGGCGCCGATGCGGGTGTCGCCGCCCTGCGCGCCGCTGAGCCCGACCTGCTGATCCTCGATGTCATGCTGCCGGAGCGCAGCGGACTCGATGTACTGCGTGAACTGCGGCTCGCCTCGTCCCGCCTGCCGGTGATGATGCTTACCGCGCGGGGAGATCCGATCGATCGAATTCTCGGGCTCGAGCTCGGGGCAGACGATTACCTCGCCAAACCCTTCGATCCGCGCGAGTTGCTCGCGCGGATCCGCGCCATATTGCGGCGGGCCGCCGCCCCTGTAACCGGCACCGACTCGGCGAGTGCGGGCGAAGTGCGCGTTGGCGATCTTTGCCTCGAGCTTCGCCGGCGGCGCGCCACGCTCGGCACCACAACGCTGGAACTGACCGGTGCGGAGTTTCGCGTGCTGCTCGGACTCGCACAGAGCCACGGCACTCCCGTTGATCGTGCCGAGCTCACTGAACAGGCTCTTGGTCGCAAGTTGACGCTGTACGATCGCAGCATCGATACGCATGTCAGTAACCTGCGGCGTAAATTCGAACGCGCCGGCAGCGCCTCGCTACAGATACGGGCCGTGCGCGGCACCGGCTACGAACTGATCGATATTTCGCCGTGAACCGGCTGTTCGTCCGCATCTTCGGTGCATTTTTCCTGACCTTGCTGCTCGTTCTAGCAGGTGCAGTGGCTATCACGACCTGGACCTTGAACGAGCGCGAAGCACGGGCTGCCCGTGAACTGCAGACCGCTGCCGAACAGGCGGCGGAGGCTCTGGCGCTTCGTGGGCGGACAGGCCTTGCCGACTGGGCAAGAACACAGCAAAGCCAAACTGCGACTACAGCCGTAATTCTCGTCATCGATGATCTCGGTCGCGAAATTCTCCAGCGGCCACTGCCGCCAAACCCGTCTCCAGCGCCCGCCACGAATGCCGCCGCTGCGGATCTCGATGAGGAATTCTTTGGTGATCTGCCGACCGTGGCGCTGAACCTGCCCGGCGCCCGCCCGATGCTGTACAGCGAGGATGGCGAACACTTTGAACTGATCCCGGTGCCTCGCGTCCGCGGCCCACTCGCGGCGATCGGCTTGCGCGAATCCGCACCCGCATTGCTGTTGCTGGCGCTCGTCGTCACTGCCCTCATCAGTGGCGCGCTGGCGCGATCCATCACAGATCCCATCGTCGATCTGCAATCGACCACCGAATCTCTGGCTGGGGGCAAGCTCGACTCTCGGGTTCCCGCGCGGACCCTGCGCCGGAGGGATGAACTCGGTCGATTCAGTCGCTCGCTCGACAGCATGGCCGAGCGCTTGGCGAGACTGGTGAATGCGCGTGATGAATTGCTGCGCAACGTGTCGCACGAATTGCGCTCGCCACTGACGCGAATGCGACTGGCTATCGGTCTGACCCGCCAGGCGGCGCAGCCCCCGGCCGATACCCTCGAGCGAATCGAGACCGAAATTGCACGGCTCGATCGGCTCATCGGCGGCGTGCTCGATGTGGCTCGTCTGGACTCCGGCCACGCTGATCTGCAGCGCGAACGGATCGACCTCGGGGATCTACTCGCCTCCGTGGCGCAGGACGCAACGTTCGAAGCGGCGAGTACCAGCCGTCACCTCGACTGGCAGCCGCCGTCGGATTCCTGCTGCATCGAGGGCGATCGACACTGGATTGCCGCCGCCATCGAAAACGTCGTGCGAAATGCCCTGCGCCACACGCCCGCCGGCAGCACCGTGATGCTGCGCCTTGAGCGTTCGATGGAGGGTATCGACGTGGTGGTCAGCGATTCAGGAGCCGGCATTGCACCCAAAGATTTGTCGCGCGTGTTCGAACCGTTCCAGCGCGGCACCGGCTCCGTGCCCGACTCGCAGGGCGGCATCGGCCTCGGACTCGCCATCACGGCCAGCGTGATGAAGGCGCACGGCGGCAGCGTCAGCGCTCGTAACCGCGAGGCGTCTGACGGGTCCGTGTTGGGCCTGGAGATCCGACTAAGCTGGCCGAGTCAAAGGTCGATTCAGGACGTTTGAGGCACGCTCAGTTGCAACCTTACCCGCAACCCGGGTTCCGCGTTCTCCAGAATCAATCGCCCCCGATGCAAGCGCGCCACCGCCGCGGCAATGGCTAGACCCATGCCTGCTCCCGGCACTTCCTGCGCGGTTTCGAGGCGCACAAAAGGACGCATCGCTTGCTCGCGCGCATTGGGCGGAATTCCAGGGCCCGCGTCTTCCACGACGATCTCGCTGGCGTCCGATGTCTCGCCAGGCCGCACCCTGAGGCGTAGCACGGAGTTGGGTGCGGAATACTTGATTGCGTTTTCGAGCAGATTGCCGAGCGCCTGCGCCAGGATCTGGCGATGCCCGAATACCGCCGTCGGAACAATATGGCGCTCGATACGCTGCCCACGCTCCTCGGCAAGTGGTTCGAACAGTTCAGCCAGGTCCGTGGCCAGCGAAGCGAGATCGATGCGCTCCATCGAATCGCGCGACAGGCCCGCCTCGGCACGCGCCAGATCTACGAGCGCGTTGAACGTCTGCAAGGCCCTCGCCATGTCCTGCTCGGCTCTTTGCAAATGAGCTTCTTGCTCGAGGGCCGTATTGGCCACGCGCGCCGCGGCAATCGCGCGTTGTGCCCGCATCAACGGGGTGCGCAAATCGTGGGCAAGGCTCTCGGTGACCGTACGCATGCCGCTGACCAGCGCTTCGTTCTGCTCGAGCATTTCGTTGAAGGTGCTGGTCAAAGCACCCATGGCATCGAGCCGCTGCTGCACAGGCGCCCGTGCCGTCATTTGTCCGCGCATGATCTGCCGGGCGGTATCCGCCAGATTACTCACGTGCCCGAGCACATAGCGATTGAGCACAAGGCCGGTGACGAGCCCCACCAAAATCAGCAATACGATGCTGATCAGCGCTGCACGCCCAAGCGAGCGAGCAATCTCCTCACGAGCCGCATCCCCTTGATACAACGCGAAGAACGCACCATCGTCGAGCCGTATGGAAGCCAAAAAAGCATTTCCTCCGTCCGGAGTTTGCATACGCGTGACCCCGCGTTGGGTCCGCAGCAAACCCTCGATCGTCCTCACACGATCTGGGCTTCCCACGAGAATCTTGCCGGTAGGATCGATCAATACGAAGTAGCGGCTTTTGGGAAACAGTTCGTTACGAACCGTCAAGCTTTGGATGAGTTCGTCGCGACCGGTCTGCCGATCGAGTTGCTGGCGAACCAGCAACTCGCGCTGCAGGGCCTCGGACATCTGCTGGTCATGAACCGCCATCATGCGGTACTGCAGCCATGTGAAGGCCGCCAAGAACGCAACGACCATGACCGCCAAAGCCAGCAGCGAGGCAACGAGCGCGCGACGGTCAATCAGTTTGGGTGTCACCGGCCAAGCATGCCACGAGCGGCGCTGCGGAGGCGAATTGCCCTACACTTCACCTCTGGAGCTCCCTCAGCCGGCGAGCCGGATTGTCGATCATGAAATTGTTGCTGATCGAAGATGACACCCAAGTCGCTGCCGAAATCATCGCGGCGCTCGGCGATCGCGGTTATGCGGTTGAGCACCAGGCCGATGGCCGACACGGCCAAGAAGCGGCCTTGCTGGGCGATCACGGAGTGATCATCACCGATCGGATGCTGCCGGGGGTTGATGGACTAGACATCGTCACCCACCTGCGGCGTGCCGGCAAATCAACTCCGGTGCTCGTGCTGTCAGCGCTTGACTCTGTAGACGAGCGTGTCAAGGGTCTGCGCGCCGGGGGTGATGACTACCTCGGCAAGCCCTTCAACATCGAGGAACTCGTGGCCCGCGTCGATTCACTGCAGCGACGG
>RGWK01000018.1 GCA_010029775.1 Gammaproteobacteria bacterium | reverse complement strand
TCACTTGATCGAAACATTGGCCGCGTGCTGCAAGCCCTGCGCGATCAAGGCGTCGACCAGAACACGCTCGTGATCTTCACGAGCGACAACGGCGCCCCTCATTACATCGATCTGCGCGGTCGTAACGCGCCGTTGCGCGGCTGGAAGGCGACCTATTTCGAGGGTGGCATCCGCGTACCGCTGCTGATGCGTTGGCCCGCAGGCCTGCCCGCCGATCGACGTGTTCCCGGGGTCGCCGCACACTTCGACATCTTCGCGACCATTGCCGCGGCTGCGGGGCAGCCAGTGCCGACCGACCGCCCAATCGATGGCGTGGATCTATTGCCGTTTGCACGCGGGGTAGCGACCACGCCGTCACCGCACGAGCGCCTGTTCTGGCGTACCGAAGACTACCTGACGATGCGCGAGGGGCCATGGAAACTGCAGGTAACGCAGCGCCCCCGCAAGGACTGGCTGTATGACCTCGCTACTGATCCCGGCGAACGCAGCAACCTGGCGACTCGCGAGCCGGCGCGGGTGGCCGAGATGAAAGCCTCGATCAATCGCTTCAATGCCGAGCAGGCCAAACCGATTTGGGAGTCGCTCGGCTCAGCTTACGTGCCAATCGACAAGATCCTCGCCGACCCGCCGGCGGCGAAGGACGAATATGTCTACTTCGCCAACTGAGCCGCGCTTGGCGCCGGCCGTCGTCATCACCGGCGCTTCGGCCGGGATCGGGCGGGCACTGGCCTGCGAATTCGCCAAGCGCGGGTGGCGTCTCGGGCTGGCGGCGCGTCGGCTTGATGCGCTCACAGCACTGCGTGATGAATTGCACTCGAAACCCGGCTCGAGCACGACCCAGATCGAACTGCTGCAACTCGACGTGGACGAAGAAGACACGGTGGCACCGAAATTATCGACGCTGTTTGACGCGCTCGGTTCGGTAGACGTGGTCGTCGTCAACGCCGGCGCACCAATCTGTTGGGCGCCATCGCAACGGTCGATGCGGCTGCGGCGTTTTTCATGTCGCAGCGGCGCGGTCATATCGTCGCCATCGCCTCGGTGGCTGCCAAGGTCGCCGTGCCGCGTCAGGCCGCATACTGCGCGAGCAAGGCCGGCCTCGCGCACTACATGGACGCGGCTCGGATCGAGCTGTCCCGACATGGCATCACGGTCGGCACATTGCTGCCCGGCTTCGTGGTGACGGACATCATGCCAACGCGCTGCCCGCCTCCTTCTGGCGCCGATTCAGCCGATGACCGCGACGGATTTCACGAGCGCCCACACAGACACCCCCGGGGCGAGGTTCAGCGCATGCAACGCGCGGCGCGTGACCCGCGCCAGCAATACGGTGCCCGCGCAATCGAGACGTACCAGCACCTGTGAGGGATGATCGTCAGCGATCACGGTCGTGATGATCGCGCGCAGCTGATTCTGGATGCTCGAATCGCGCGGCTCCGCGATGGCTAGACTAACGTCGCGGGCCAACACCCGCAGGCGTACCGCGCGCCCCATGGGCCAGCCTTGATCACGAACCCACAGCGAACCGCCCGGAAAATCGGCCCGCGACAGCTGCCAGGCTGCATCACGCTGCGCGATGTGACCGGAAAGCAGCACGCCGGCCTCTTCGCCCACGATCGTCGGGTTCTCGACGCTAGCCAGTACTTCACCGGCCGGCCCACTCGCCTTGACGCGCCCGTTCTCGAGCACGAGCAGATGATCCGCCAGTCGCGCCACCTCCTCCATCGAGTGAGTCACGTACAGCATGGGTAGTGAGATCTCGTCTCGCAATCGCTCCAGCCACGGCAAAATATCGCGACGTCGAGCGGCGTCGAGCGAAGCCAGTGGCTCATCGAGCAGCAGCAAACGCGGCTGACTGGCGAGTGCACGCGCAATCGCTACACGTTGCCGCTCGCCACCAGACAAACCTTGCGGCGTACGCTGCAACAGCGAGCCGATGCCGAGCAGTTCGATTGCCGCGGCGAGCGTTGCGGCGTCTACCGGCACCGAAGAGCGGCGCACGCCGTAGTCCAGGTTGCCCTGCACATCGAGATGCTCGAAAAGACTGGCTTCTTGAAAAACGTACCCGAGTCGGCGCTGCCAGGTCGGCACCAGCAGACCTTGCGTCGAGTCCTGCCATACCGTCTCGCCGAGCGACACTCGGCCCTGGGCCTCGGTCTCTAGCCCCGCCACGCAGCGCAACAAGGTGGTTTTGCCTGAACCCGAGGCACCGAATACCGCCGTGATGCCGCGTGCGGGCAACGAGACCTCGACGTCGAGCGCAAAGCTCTCGCGATTAAGCCGTAACTGCAGCGATAACCCTTCGCTGACCAACGGCGTCACAGTAGTCTCCCTGCGCGAGAGCGAATCGAAGAGAGCAGAAAGAGCACCGCGAAGGAAAACACCACCATCAGCGCTGCGAGCCAGTGCGCTTCGCTGTATCGCATCGCTTCAACGTAGCCGTAGATCTGCGTCGAGATCACGCGCGTCTCGCCCGGAATGTTGCCGCCGATCATCAACACCACACCGAACTCACCCACCGTGTGCGAGAAGCCAAGCACTGCAGCGGTGATCAGCCCAGGCCGGGCGTGCGGCAGCGCCACGCTGAAAAAGGCATCGAGCGGTCGTGCGCCCAGCGTCGCTGCCACCTCCATCGGTCGTCGTCCCATGCTCTCGAAAGCACGCTGGATGGGCTGCACGGCGAACGGCAAAGAAAAGATGACCGAGCCGATGACCAGGCCCGTGAACGTGAAGGACAGCACGCCGAGACCCAAGGCCTGGGTCAGACGACCCAGCGGCCCGTCAGGGCCCATCATCACGAGGTTTGCGCAAGCCACCAAGCAATCGGTGTTGCGATGATCAGCAGAATCAGCGTACTGAGTGTTGCCAGCTGCAGCGTCAGCGCGACCGCGCTCATCACGGTGCTCAAGAGCCCTCCGACGGGAACTCGTAGCCAAACCCGCGCATCACGCCTCGCGCAGACTCACTGCGGAGGTACTGGAGCAAGGCGATCGCCGCTGCGTTGTCACGCCCACGTTGCAGCAGTACGGCATCCTGCATGATCGGAGAGTGCCATTGCCGCGGCACGACCCACGCCGAGCCGCGGCCGATGCGCCCATCGATCATGACCTGCGACATCGCCACGAAGCCAAGCTGGGCATTCCCCGAGGCTACGAACTGGAGCGTCTGTGCAATATTTTCGCCTTGTACGAGGCGGCTGCGAACTGCCACCCGAAGTCCCAGTCGATCGAGGGTCTCCATAGCCGCCTTGCCATAGGGCGCAAGCTCGGGGTTGGCCACCGCCAGACGTTGCCAGTCATCACGGCGCAACACAGTACCCGCCGCGTCCACCCGCCCTGCGTCGCGGCTCCACAAAACGAGTCGGCCGTGGGCATAGGTAAAACGTGTTGCCGGCACGCCGAGGCCGGCCTGCAGGACGGCGGCGGGGCCGGCGGCATCACCCGCGATGAAGACATCGAAAGGCGCGCCGTGGCGGATCTGCGCCTGTAGAGCGCCCGTGGAACCCAGCGATACGATCACCCGGTGACCCGTGGATCGTTCGAACATTCGGGCAAGCTGCTCCATGGGCCCGGCAAAGTTGGCGGCGACCGCCACGTGCACCTCGCTTGCCGACAGCATCGGCGCGATCAGGATGCAGCAGAGCAGCGTAACCCACTGACGAACCCCCGACCTCATAACTGCCCTACTCCCGCCAGCGATTCTCATACCCGCAAGAACTCGTTATAGTCACATTACATTCTGATGAATGACCCGCTGATGACAGAACCGATCGGAGGATCGACTATGACCACATCCCTCAACCGCGCCACGCTGACGGCCGTCGGCGCCGCCGTCGCTGCCATTCTGACGGTTCCGCCCGTCGCCGCACAGGGCGCCGCCGCCGAAGACTCTCTGGCCTTGCAGGAAATCGTGGTAACCGCCCGTAAGCGAGAGGAATCCTTACAGGATGTGCCGCTGACCGTGACCGCGGTCAGTGCTGCCACCATCGAGTCGCTCGGTATCCGCGACTCGCGAGATCTTGCGCTCTACACGCCGGGCTTCTCGAACGTGTCCTCTTTCGGTCGTACGAGCACCGAACGTCCGGTCATTCGTGGCCAGTCGAACATTCTTGGCGACCCAAACGCCTCGTACTTCGTTGACGGTGTGTACCTCTCGGGAAGCACCTCAAGCACTGAGACGGCGAACCTCGAACGCATCGAAGTCATTAAAGGGCCGCAGGCGGCTCTCTACGGTCGCTCGACGTTTGCCGGTGCCATCAACTACGTCACACGCAAGCCGTCGGACGAATTCGAAGGCAAGGTATCGGCGACCTTCGGCCAATACGACCAGCGTGATGCCACCGCGTATGTGTCCGGCCCGATCATTGACGGTGTGCTGCGTTACTACGTTGCCGCATCGCACACCGAGTACGGCGGCTCGTATGACAACCCGTACGATCAGCGCCATAACCTCGGTGCCGAACAGTCGGACGCCGTCACGGCCAAGCTGCAGTGGACCCCCAACGACAACATCGAGATCAACGGTCTCGTCACCTTCCAGCAGGACGATGACGGCCCGAACGCGATCGGGTTGCAGGGGCGCGAGTTCAACAATTGCCAGCTGCCGAGCACTGCGTTGCCGCGCAGCCGCGGGTACTACTGCGGCGTCGCGCTGCCGATCTCACAGCTCACCATCGGCCAGCGCTCGGACTTGTTCCCGAATCCGGGCGTCGATCGCGACCGCCTGCGTGCAGCCTTGAGTGCCAAGTTCAACTTCATGGACGGCTACGAACTCGTCTCCGTTAGCGGCTACAGCAAAGAGGACTACCACATCGAAATCGACGTGAGCTACGCCGGTTACGATGCGTTCGGGCTGCTCGATTCGGCCGCGCTGACGCCGCCGGCTGCCGGCGCTGCGGGCGATGGTGCCCGGCAGTTCCGCAACAAGGGCTCCTTCTGGCGCCTGCAGGACGAGGTTCGCGAGGACTTCTCGCAGGAACTGCGTCTGCGTTCACCGTCTGATCGCGCTCTGCGTTGGACCCTCGGTGCGTACTTCTACAAGCAGCGTGACGACTTCACGCGCGAAGACAAGGTCACACCCGATGGGCGCATCGTGCCGAACGGGGCGGCGGCCATCGCCTACCGTGACGTTCAGAACGAGGCCATCTTCGGTGGGCTCGAATACGACTTCAATGACCAGTGGACGGCGACGGCCGAGTTCCGTCACGCCAAGGACACCAAGGAACAGATTGGCGCCCAGTACACCACGACGCCGGTGGCCGCCTCGCGCTGCGCAGCGGGTGGCGATGGCATCCAGATCAGCACTTCGCCCACTACGGGCTGCGTGATCTCGTCGGGCGTACGCGTGCCCACGGCGCCCTTTACCGGCACCTTCACCAGTGACAAGCCGCGCTTCACCTTGCGCTACAAGATGACGCCGGACATCACGTTCTTTGCCAACTATGCCGAAGGCAACAAGCCGGGTGGCTTCAACTCTGCAACGGTCATCCCGTTGCTCGAGGCGATCGGCAAGACCGCGGCGTACGACGAAGAAGAGTCGGAAAACTTTGAGGTGGGTGGAAAGTTCCGCCTGCTCGATGGCCGGGTATTCGCCTCCTTGACCTACTTCGATACCAAGCTCTTCAACCAGCAACTGACCCAGAACATCGTGGGGCTCAATGCGGCCGGTGCCGTGATCGCGAACTCGTACATTGAGAACGTCGGCAAGACGAACTCCTCAGGTATCGAGCTCGAAGTCACCGCGCGTCTCACCGAACGCCTCGATCTGAGCCTGGGCGGCGCCTACGTCGATGCCAAGATCAAGGAGTACGTGAACCAGGACCAGGCGGATCTGTACAGCAACCGCCCCGCCAGCGCGTTCAGCGTTATCTCGGCAACGAACCCGGGCGGCTGCGGAACGCTGACCGGCACCGCGGCGGCCAACGCGGCCGCCTGTCTCGCGCTGCGAAACCTCGACAACGCGCAGTTCGGCAGCGTCGCTGGCAAGCGCACGCCGCGCTCGCCGGAGTACAACGGCTACGCGATCCTCAAGTACACCATGCCGTTGACCGGTGACATGAACTTGTCACTCGGTGGCGATGTTGTGTACGAAGGCTCGAAGTTCGCGCAGGTCCATAACCTCATCGAGACGGGTGCCCGCACCTACTTCAATGCGCGCATCGGAGTCGAGACGGACACATGGTCGGTGTCGCTGTGGGGCAAGAACCTCGGTGACGACGACACCGGTCTAGATATCCTGCGATACATCGATTCGCGGAACATCGCCTCGCCGTCCACCCGTGGATTCGCGGTCACCCTGCCGCGGCCGCGACAGGTTGGCATCACGGCGAACTACAAGTTCTGAGCCTAGGGCGGCGTCAGTGAGCGGGCTACCCGAAGTCCTATGAAGGTACCCCGGCTGCCGCCGCCCATCTTGTGGCGGTGATCCGACCGCAGGTTCAGCGCAGTGTTGACCCATGAGCCCCCGCGGTTATTGCGGGGGCATCGACCGACGGCAGTGACTGCACTGCCGTCGGTGGGGGCCCCGGTGTAACTCGGCCGGTAGCAGTCCTCCACCCACTCCCACACGTTGCCGTGCATGTCGTGCAGGCCAAAGGCGTTGGGCTCGCGTGTGCCCACCGGATTGATGTGCCCGCCCGAGTTCACCGAGAACCAGGCATACCGCCCGAGCTCAGCGGGATCATCACCGAATGAAAACAGCGCGTCGCTCCCCGCACGCGCGGCGTATTCCCACTCCGCCTCGGTGGGCAGGCGATACTGGCGACCGCTCTTTGCAGACAACCGGCGCAGGAATTCGTGTGCGTCGTACCACGACACCGTCTCGACGGGCAGACGACCGTCACCATTCACGTAGTCGCTGGGGTTCTCTCCCATCAACGCCTGCCACTCAGATTGCGTCACCTCGAACTTGCCAATGGCAAACGATCGGATCGTCACTTGGCGTCGCGGCGTTTCGTCAGGCTCGGGGTTGAACGCCAGCGTCGCGTTGGGCTTGCCGCCCATCATGAATGAGCCTGATGGCACCACCACCATCTGCGGGCAGCCCTCGCAGTCGGTGAACGAGTTGTCCGCAGCATGCACGAGCTGAGTCGGCAGCAGCACGCTCAGCGCGGGCAGGACAATGACAGCAATCGAGTTGGCACGAGTGATCATGGTTGCATCATAATTCAGTCGATGAGGTTCGCCGTACTGCACCGTTGCACGACCACAGTCACCGCACTGATGCTGGCAGGCCTGTTCGGTGTGACGCATGCCGCTCAACCCCTGAGCACGTTTCGCGACTGCTCCACCTGTCCGGAGATGGTGATCCTTCCGGCATCACCGGCCTTCGCGATCGGCAAATATGAGATTAGCCAGGCGGAGTGGTTCGCGGTGACGGGCGAGCGACCCGCAGAGTTTCAAGGCGACCGCTTGCCCGTTGAGACCATCTCCTGGCGCGATGCGCAGCGCTTCGTCGAGCAGCTCGCGGCAAAAACAGGTCGTCCGTATCGGCTGCCCACCGATACCGAATGGGAATACGCCGCGCGCGCGGGCGGCACCACCCAGTACCATTTCGGCGACGCGGTCGCCGAACTTGACCAGTACGCCTGGTTCATCGACAACGCCCACGAGTCCACGCATCCGGTGGGCAGCAAGCGCCCGAACGCATGGGGACTCCACGACATGCACGGCAACGTCTGGGAGTGGACCACCGCCTGTGATGAGAAAAAGCGCAGCCCGTACATCCGCGATTGCCACCGCCGCTATCGCGGGGGCTCAATAGCCAACAAGGCCTCGAGCCTGCGCATCACGCACATCCAGTCAGGCGGTGTCGGCGATCGGTATTTTGCGTTGGGCTTGCGCGTCGCGCTCAGCCTCGATCAGCCCTAACGCAACTTCGGATAAGGCACGAAACTGCGTTCACTCTTGACCGCAGCGGGCGGCAAGGGGAAGCGCACTTGCTCCGGCAACTTCGGCTCCACCTGCACTTCGTAACCGGTGATGCGCTCCATGGGTTCGCCCTGCTCTACCCAGCGCTCCATCAGAGCCAGCGAGTCGAAATGTCGTCCCTCCGGAATACCCGAGGTGCAGTGCATCTCACCGGGAACCATGTACAGACGAAAAAACTCCTGCGCTGCCTCGACGCTACCGGCCTCGGCAACCAGTCGATCGTAATACTGCAGCGGATACGTTCCAGGCATCGCCGATTCGTTCCAGCCGTGAAGCATGAGGATTTTCCCGCCGCGCGACTTGAACGCACGATAGTCCGTGCCATCCGCCGTCAACTGGGCCTCGGCCTTGGCAAAGCGCGACGTGGGCCATGCAAGATCGAATTGCGACAACTCGAACCCAGGGTTGGCGCCCGTGGGCGACAGCAAATAGCGCATGATCTCGGCCGCAAAGCGCTCGTAGCGTGGCTCCACCCCAAAGAATGCCGGTGACCAGCGCAATTCCGAACCCGGCGCCATGCCGGGATGGATGGACCGCCCCGCCGTGTCGACGGGCCCCGCATACATTTTCTTTGCCACCGCGACCTTCTGCGCCGAGAGGCAGTCCGCGGCACTCGATGAATCCTTGGCTCGGCATTGAATGGTGGCCGGATCGAAGCGACAGAGTTGCGGATGCGCTAACTCGCCATCGCGCTCACCATCGAGTGCATCGCAGCTCCGCAGCACGGCCTGGTGTAGCAGCTTCAGATCGTCGACCGACATGATCTGCTTGCCCTCGGCATCACGGTTCGCGAGCACACTCCAGGCAATCAGGTAAGTCGAGCGAGTGAAATTGAAGACGACGCCGCCGTTGGCGATGATGCCGTCGAAGTCCTCAGGGTATCGCTGGGCCGAAATAAGTCCCTGCCTGCCGCCGGTGCCGCAGCCGCGGAACAGCCGGGTCTCGGCAGACCGTCCATAGAACCGCGTCACCAATTGCTGCGCGACCTGCGCGGTCACGTGCGTCGCACGATGACCAAAGTCGATTAAGGCTTGTTCGTTGTTGGCTGCCCAGATGGCCGATTGGCTATTGGCGCCCTTGTGGCCCATATCGGTCGCGGCCACGGCATAGCCGCGTGCGAGTGCATCACCCGTGGCATCGATCGGCACATAGCCACACAAACCGCGACAACCCTGCTGAAGGAATCGCCCGTTCCACTGCTCGAGGGGAAGCCGTACCTCGAACCCGACCTGCGGCGTCACAAAGCCGCTGACCGCCGCCAAGGCCGAGGTGACCATGGAGCCGTTGGTGTAGGCGTTACCCGACAATGCACCCGCACCAAGGGCTTCGCCTGCGGCAAACAAATTGGGCACGACTTGTCCGTCCGCTCGCAAGACACGCAACGATGAATCGACGGAAATGCCTGCGAAGGACATCACCGTCCAGCCGCTCATCCGGATTGCATGCCACGCGCCGGTGCCGAGAGGCAACGGGCGGTGAAGGCGACCCAGCGGATCGGCTGCGCCAGCGCGCAAGGCGAGATTGTAGGTCTCGACGCTCTGCCGCAGCCCTTGCGGATCGATACCGGCACGCAACGCCAACGTGGACAGTGTCTCGGCGCGCGTGAACATGGGGTGCCCGTCGCGGAACGCCGCATCGACACGCTCCCGATTCCACTTGCCGAGTAAACTCGGCGCGGCATCGAGAATCGCCGAATCGAACACGACCCACAGTCGATGCCCCGGCTGACGCGCCAAGGCCTGCTGACGATGCTCATGACTCGGATGATCCTCGCGCACGAACCGCTGCCCGCGCGCATTGACATGAATCTCCCACGGAGGCCGCCGCTCGGGATCGTGCTGAAAAGACCCATCCTGACCGGCAGGCATCAACTCGCCATCGAGCAAGGTGCCATAAAGTGGCACGTACTTTTCTCCACCGCGCAACACGCCACCCACGCCCAACGCGAGCAGCAAGCCTTGCCCTTGGCTCGACGGTCGGGCGCTCGCCGTCGTCAGCGGGACGCCATGCAAATCGGCAAACATCGTCGGATTGGCCGCGCAGCCACCGGTCGCGATAAGCACGCGTGCGCCGAGACAGTCCTCGCGACGCCCGCCACTTTCGACCACCACGCCCCTGACAGCACCCCGCTCGTCCACGATCAATTCGACCGCAGAAGTCTCATGGCGGATCACGATGCGACCCTTAGCCACGTCGCGCTCGAACGACGGCTGCATCGCCTTGAGCAGCGAACGACCGCGCTCGGGGCCGCTCTGGTAGCGCGCCACGAGGAACGGATCATGACCCTTGCCGCGCACGGGATCACCGTCGAGCACCGTAAAGCCTTCACCCGCCAACCAGTTGAGCGTTGCCGGCGCTTGTTCAACGAAGAGTCGGGTCAACTCCGGATCGGACGTCGACCGATTGATGCGCATGTGATCGGCGTAGTGCGCCTGCGGCGAATCCTCGATCCCTTTCGCGCGTTGCCACACGGTCTGCGAGCCCGAGACCTGGCCCGTCGACCGATCCAGCGTTCCACCCAACTGCGAGGTCGCCTCGATGACAAGCACTCGCGCGCCGGCTTGTGCAGCAAAGATGGCTGCCGGCATCCCGGCAGTGCCCGCTCCGAGCACGATCAAATCCCACTCGGCACGCTGACGCATGTCGCGATCTCGAGTCCAGACGAGGGGCGCACCGAGACCGCTACCCGCGACGACTCCACCGGCAGCCAACGACTCTAGGAACACACGACGCCTCATGACCGAGCTTCCCCTGTATTGGCGTCGACCGCGACACGCCGCGTACCCAGAAAGTTGGCTACTGCATCGGCCCAGGCTTCCGGTTGCTGGTCGATGATGGCGCCCGTTCCGCCTGAAAGCTCTGCGTAGGCGAAGTCGGGTCTGAGTGCCCTCGCGCGTAACGCTTGCGGATGAATGCGATCGCCGGTGTTCGACAGCAGCAATGTCGGCTGGGTGATGCGTGGCAGACTCGCGGCGTGGTCATATTGGTACGCGGCGTGATGGCCGTACCAGAATGGCCCAAACCCTTGGAACTTCTCGACGACATAGCGCGTGATCAGTCGCGCATCGGAGCCCGGTCCGTATGCACGCTGATGACTGAGAAAACTGTCCTGCATATGCTGGCCATCATCACGGTACTCGAACTCGATCTCGCGCTTTCGCACGCCCTCAAGACCCGCAGCGCGCTCTTCCGCAGTGATCGGGAACGCGCCGTTCAGGATCAAGCGACTGACGCGCGCCGGTGCTTGCACGGCCACTTCGGTGGCGACTAACGCACCCGTGTGATGCCCGAGGACGTGACTGCGCTTGAGACCGAGATGATCCATCACTGCGACGATCGCCGGCACCCAGTCACCGACTGCCGGAACGAAGGGCGTCGGATCCGAACAGCCGAAACCCGGCAGATCCACCGCGATCGCGCGAACGCCCCGTGCGGCCAGTGGTTTGAGCACGGCCTCGAACTGTCGCGCACTCATCGGCGCTTGATGCAGCAACAACAGCGGCGTACCGGACCCAGTGTCGTAGTAGTGAACAAGGCCGTGGTTCCAGCGGGCGTAGCCTCGAGGCGAAGGCGCCTGGCCGGCGGTCGCCTTTGCTGCGGCGCCAGAACCCACCGCGTGTGCCGCCAAGCCGGCACCCGCGGCCATGAACTGGCGACGCGAGGTCACTTCGCTGACCGCCGCGCGTCGTCCGCGGCCCAGTCACTCGTCACTTTCTCCTCGTCGATCAGCGTCCGGCGAACCACCTTGCCGTCTTTCAGGTACTGCGTGGCGCGGGCGCGAAAGCGTCCGTCGCTGCTGACCGATACGATTTCATGGGCATACAGGCCTGACCCGTCCTTGTAGTTCATCAGGATGATGGCACTGCGCAGGGTTGGATCGTCCGGCACGTCCATCTTCCAGCCATCGAGACGGGCGTTGCCAAAGTAGATTCGGCCATCGCGAACCTCACCGTAAGACTCGAGGATTTCCGCTGGCTTTCCCGCCGGGTAGTAGCGATTGGTTTGATGGTAATCGAGCCGGCCATCGCGCGGAATGACACGCATGGTGATCTGGCTCGGGAACTCGGCCGTCAGCTTGCCCTCGGCGTCGTAGCGCCGGAACGTGCCGTGCCAGACGCCCTGTTGCTCGGCGATGTGCGGCTGGCCGGAGCGCGTCAACATGATCCAGTTGAAGCCGTTGAGTTCGGCGCGCACGCGACCATCGGCGATGAACGTGGTTCGATCTCGGTACCACAGTTCACTCCCATAGAGCAGCATTTCGTATTCGACATGCAGCCCACCGGCGCTCGCATCGCGCGATACGCAGGCACGCGGATCCATGCCGCCCCGATACCGTTGATATTTCCCCTCCCAGCGAAACCACAGATCGCACCCTGGGCGGGACACGTCGAAATCACTCAATGGCATCTTGGCGACGCTGGCCGGATCCAGAACATCCCTTCCGTGCTGGGCGCCCTTGAAGAACAGCTGCCGACCGCGAATCTGCTGGCGCTCGGCGTCGTAAGACAGCGCCACGATCCGTTGTCGGTAGGCCTTGTCAGGAGCCGAGGCACGGAACTCCTCGAAATAGATCACGGTTTCGCCCAGCTGGGGAGCGGCGAGCATCACGGCCTTGAACTGTCGGCGCTCGCGCCCTAGCTCTGGTACGTCCGGACCGGATCGGTCGAGATGGGCACGGACCTGCAGGTGGTTGTCGAACGAGCCGACCCAACGGCGCGCAATATCCGCAATGGCTTCACTCGGCGATGCCGGCAAGGCCTCCGGCGTAGCGGCAAACAGCGTGCCTGTGCACCCCTGTACGAGCAACCACAACACTCCGACACGCTTCAACCAGGACCACCCGTTCATATCTTCTCCTTTGTAATAACGGGACCCAACATGCCGCCCCGCTTGATGCATTTTCGCACTGTAACGGTGCTCCTGTGCAAAGGGTGATGCGATGCGCGGCCGCTGCCATAGTCGGCACGCATGGCTGACGACGGCCACCGGGCGATGAGTTTTGGGACAAGCCAAGTCGGACTGCTAAAATTTCGATGCGCCTCGATCGCGCCCCCAAGGAGCCTGTCATGGAAGAGCAGAAGCCCGCCTCCGCCACACCGCCGACACGCGGCTGGCTCGCGCGCAGCCTCGATGTCGTCGAACGCGTGGGCAATCGTCTGCCTGACCCGGCGGTGCTGTTCCTCATCCTGATGGTGCTGGCTTGGGTCATCAGCAGCCTGCTGTCGGCAGTGAGCTTCACTGAAATCGACCCGCGTAGCGGCAAACCCATCGAGATCCGCAATTTACTGGCCGGCGAGTCGCTGACGACTTTCATGGCCACGATGGTGGCTACATTCACCAACTTCCCTCCGCTTGGCGTAGTCCTCGTCGCCATGCTGGGGCTCGGCGTGGCCGAACACACCGGATTCATCAACGCCATGTTGCGTGCTGCCATGGCCGTTACGCCGCGGCAGTTGCTGACACCCGCATTGATCGCGGTTGGCATTCTCAGTCACGTTGCCGTGGATGCGGGTTATGTGCTTGTCATTCCGCTCGGCGCAGTCATTTTTTACGCCGCGGGTCGACATCCGCTTGCCGGTATCGCCGCCGCCTTTGCCGGAGTGTCGGGCGGATTCAGCGCTACGCTCGGCGTGCCATCGAGTCTCGATCCGCTGCTCGCGGGTCTCACTCAAACGGCGGCCCAACTGGTAGACACTTCGGTCGTCATCAACCCACTCAACAATTTCTACTTCACGACGGCCTCCGCAGTGCTGATCGTACTCGTGGGCTGGGCGCTGACGGATCTCGTCATCGAACCGCGCCTGCGAAGCACTCCGGTCGATGGAGACCCGAGCAGCCTGCCTACGCAGGAGCCGCTGCAAGCCGGAGAACGCAAGGGTCTGCGAATCGCTTTCCTGGTCATGCTGCTGGCCATCGCTGCCTTTGCATTGACTCTCGTCGGTAAGGACACCCCTTGGGCAGCTGCACCGAACGCCAACGGCGACCGCCTGCTGTTGGCAGCAGGTGCACCGCTAATGCAGTCGATCGTGCCGCTGATTTTCATTGGGTTCTTGTTGCCTGGCATCGCGTACGGAGTTGCGGCGGGCACCGTTAAGACACACCGGGATGTGGTGGCTGGCATGACCAAAGCCATGTCAGGCATGGGCTACTACATCGTCATGGCGTTTTTCTGTGCGCAGTTCATCTACGCGTTCGGTCAGTCCAATCTCGGTGCCTTGATCGCCCTCAAGGGCGCCAATGCCCTGCGTGATGCCGCGCTGCCTCTCGGGGTAACCCTCGGTGGCATTATCCTGCTCACCAGTCTCGTCAACCTGCTGATTGGTTCGGCGTCAGCCAAGTGGGCATTGATCGGCTCGATCATGGTCCCGATGCTGATGCAACTCGGTGTCTCACCGGATCTCACTCAGGCCGCGTATCGCGTGGGCGACAGCTCCACCAACATCATCACGCCGCTGCTGCCGTACTTCCCCTTGATCGTGGTCTTTTGCCGTCGCTATGTGCAACGCACGGGTATCGGCACCTTGGTGGCGTTGATGCTGCCTTACTCGATCACCTTCATCGTTAGCTGGACATCGTTCCTGCTGCTGTTCTGGGCAATGGAATTGCCTCTCGGGGTGGGCTCAAGTTACGAGTACACGCCTACCACCGGGCGCTGAGGGCGTAACGCCGGTCCCCATTAACCTTGCGATATACTTGCACCGCATTCAAAGCGCCGAAAGCGCTTTGGGTTGACTCATGAGCTCCGCCTCCGCCCATTCCGTCACGCCTGCGCTGATCATCGGCGCCATCGGAATTGTGTTTGGAGATGTCGGCACCAGCCCTCTTTACGCCCTCCGGGCTGTCATGCAGACGGGCCTCGACCCCTCGCTGCTGTCCGATGTGCTTGGGGTCCTGTCGCTGATTTTTTGGGCGATCGCCCTCTTCAAGGTCGCCGGCACGTTGTCACTAATGGGTCTCGTCGGCTGCGCGCTGTTTTTCGGCGACGGGGTCATCACGCCCGCCATTTCGGTGCTGAGTGCGGTGGAAGGCCTGGAGCTCGTGGCGCCGTCGTTCGAGGCCGTGGTCGTACCCCTGGCGCTCGGCATCCTGCTGGCACTGTTCGTCATCCAGAAAAACGGCACGACCCGAATTGGCCGAGCCTTCGGGCCGATCATGGTGAGCTGGTTTTTGGTGCTGGCGGCACTCGGTGTCCACTCCATCCTGCAGACACCGGAAGTACTGGTCGCCATCGACCCTCGCTATGCGATTGAACTGCTGTACCGCCACCCGCTGGTCGCGCTTGCCATCTTCGGTGCGGTATTTCTTTGTGTCACAGGCGGCGAGGCGCTGTACGCGGATCTCGGCCACTTCGGCCGAAAGGCCATCACCCGAGGCTGGCTGCTGCTTGTGTGGCCCGCTCTGCTGCTGAACTATTTCGGCCAGGGCGCACTGCTGCTGCGCGACGCCGGCGCGATTCAGAATCCGTTTTTCCTGCTCGCACCCCGCGAGTTGCTGTTGCCGCTGGTCTGCCTTGCGACGGCGGCGACGGTTATTGCGTCCCAGGCTGTCATTTCGGGCGTGTTCTCGATCACCCGACAATGTCAGCAATTGGGACTACTGCCCCGGATGCGCATCGTGCACTCCTCGGAGGAGGCCATCGGTCAGGTCTATGTGCCGTTCATCAACTGGATGCTGTGCGTGACGACCTTAGTGCTGGTCATCGGCTTCGGCTCCTCATCGTCGCTAGCGGGCGCCTACGGGGTCGGCGTATCAGTCACCATGGCGCTGGACTCCATTCTCATGCTTGCCCTGCTGGGATCCACAACGAATCGATACCGCCCGGCACTGATGGCAGTCATGGCGTTCGTGCTTCTTATTGAGATCGGTTTCATCGCAGGCAACCTGCTCAAACTGCCCGATGGGGGTTGGGTTCCACTGGCACTCGGCATCTTGCTGTTTTTCGTCATGGTCACGTGGCGTCAGGGCCGTAACGTGCTCGCCGCCAAGGTCCGACGGGACGATTTCACGATCGCGGAGTTCCAGCACCTGATCGAACGCATTCAGCCCACCGCCGTTGAGAAGACCGCCGTGTATCTGGCGAGTGATTCGACGTCAGTGCCCCGCGCTCTGGTGCGTAATGTTCAGCTGAATCGCGTGTTGCACGCCCAGACCGTGCTGCTGACCGTGCAAACAGCCGCCTCACCCCGCGTACTGACGGGCTCGCGGACCCGAATGCAGGAACTATTGCCCGGCGTCTACCGAATCGTCTGTACGGTCGGCTTCATGGACCATATCGACGTGCCTGCATTGATGCAGGAAGCCAGACGTCACTTCAAAGATCTCGAGCTAAAGGGTGCGGTATACATCGTTGGCCGCGACGATATCGTCACGTCGCGTCGCCCGGGCATGACACGTATCCAAAAGGCGCTGTTCGCGTTCATGTCACGCAACGCCGAGTTCGCGGGCAGTCACTTCGGCATCCCTGCAGAACGTATACTCGAGTCGGGTCGTCAAGTAGAGATTTGAGTCATGAGTGCTACTCGTCAACGGTCTGCCGCATCGTGGTGTCTCAGCGGTCTGCTCGCCGTCGCCGCGGCAGTACTCAGCGCCGGCGAGCCTACCGTTCGCACCACCACCGGAACTTTTGAGGGCGTCCGCGCCCCAGACGGCACGCTGGCATTCAAGGGTCTGCGATACGCCGCAGCGCCGATCGGAGCGCTGCGCTGGCAATCCCCGCGACCGGCCCGCCCGGCCAAGGAGCCCGCGCAGGCCAAAGACTTTGCACCCGCTTGTCTGCAACCCGGCGCCCCCTCGGCGGCCACCCCCAGCACGAGTGAGGACTGCCTTTTTCTCAACGTGTGGACACGGAGTATCGAGCGCAACGCACGCCAGCCCGTGATGGTCTGGATCCACGGCGGTGGCTTCCGCTCAGGCTCAGGCAACATCCCCGGCGAAATACTCGCCAAAGACGGCGTAGTGGTCGTGTCGCTGAACTATCGGCTGGGCCCGCTCGGTTTCATCGCCCACCCTGACTTGCCGGGCGATATCGCGAACTTCGGGCTGCTCGACATGGTGGCGGCGCTGCGGTGGGTTCAGGACAATGCCCGCGCCTTCGGTGGCGATCCGCAGAACGTCACGATCTTTGGCGTCTCTGCAGGAGGACAGGCCGTGGCGCTGTTGATGGCGAGTCCTCGCGCCGCAGGACTCTTCCGTAAGGCCATCGCCCAGTCGGCGTACGCCACCTGGGCGCTACCGCGTAGCCGTAACGCGCCCACGCCAGCGCCGCGAGGACAAGACCTCGGTCCCATCGACACTGCAGAGACGCTCGGGTCACAACTGATTGCGCGGGTCACGGGCAGTGGCGAACTGCCCTCACGTACGCCCGCCTCCGGCCTGCGCAGCCTCGATGGCCAAGCGCTCGTCGATGCGGTGCAGGGTTTCCAATTACCGATTGTCGATGGGCGCACGCTGCCCGATGAACCCGCGATCGTATTTTCTCGAGGGCAGCACGCCCGGGTGCCGCTGCTGACCGGCGGCAACAGTTATGAAGGCTCGGTAATGCCTGAGTCTCGTATCGGCATCGAGGAATTCACCGCGATGCTGGGAGACGACTTCGCGGCGCTGCGGCGTGCGTATGCCAGTGACTTCGCGATCGACCCTGCGCTTGGAGTAAGGCGCATGTTCGGTGATTACCGTTATTTGCTCTCGGCGAGCGTCCTCGCGCGCGCCAACAGCCGCATCGGCCAGAAGACATGGTTGTATTTCGTAGACCTCGCTCCCGAGCAGCGACGCCCACAGTGGCCAGGCACGCCGCACGGCTACGACTCATCGTTGTTGTTCGATTCGGACCCGGGAGCGCCTGAGCTCACACGCCAACTCGGTGAGCGCCTGCGTCGGCATTGGCTTGCGTTCGCACGTAGCGGTGACCCTGCCATCCCGGGCGTCGCGCCATGGCCGGCCACGACGGCCGATGCGAACCAGTGGCGGGTGTTTGCCCATCCCGATACGGTCCGCAGCGACGTACTCACCGAAAAACTCAAATTGATGTCGGCTCGATACCTCAAGCGCCTGCCGCCATGAAATCCGCGATACCGATCGTCGGCGGCACGATTGCAAGGGCTCGCTGGACAAGCCCCCTCGGCCCGATGCTGCTCGAAGCCGGTGAGCGTGGCTTGCGCGGCGCATGGTTCGAGGGTCAGGCCCATGGCCCGAACACGAGCGGCTGGCCGACCCGATCAACCGATCCTGTCATTCGACAGGCGATCAAGGAATTGGCCGAATACTTTGACGGGCAGCGTCGGCATTTCGGCACGCCAGTCGACTCGACGCTCGGAACCGACTTTCAACGCGCCGTCTGGAAGGCCCTGCGAGGCATTCCGATGGGACACACCA
>RGWK01000170.1 GCA_010029775.1 Gammaproteobacteria bacterium | reverse complement strand
TTGGCCGCTTCATCGACCATGTGCAGCAGGAAGGTTTCCTGCGCGACGGGGTTCGCGACATGCTGCTGATGGACGACGACCCCGTCAGGATGATCGCCACGATGCGCGAACTACAAGTGCTGGTTGATCTCTGAGTAAATGCCGTCGAGATCGAACATCGACATCGAACGCAGATGGATCACCGACTGACCGTCATGTGACGGCACCGACCAATCGGTGGGCGGCATCGAGATCGTCGCTCCCGCCGCAACAGCACGCTCGTGTACCCCTCGCACATCGTCAGTCTGCACGACGAGTATCGACTCACCCATTCGCACCTTGGTGCGCTCGACGACTCGAGCCGTATCGAAGGGCGCATTGATGTACTGCAGAAATCCGACCATGCCGATTTGCGGGTCCTGCGCCTTGAGCAGCACGAGCTTGACCGGTTCGTCGCGCGGGCCCACAGGCGGAAAGCCGGCCTTCGCCGTCAGTGAGTGGTCGTAGAAGCGCGTCCAGCCGAACACGCTTTCGTAAAACGCCGCGGATCGCTGCGCGTCGGCGACGATGAAGGTGGTGCGCCTAAGTATCGAGGGCATGCGTTAGTCCTTCTGCGAACGTTTTTCGGCGAGCCACTCGCGCCAGATCGCCATCAGCACCGCCAGAATCACCGGGCCGATAAACAAGCCGACGAGACCGAACGCCGCGAGGCCCCCGAGCACGCCGAACAGCACGAGTAGAAAAGGAATGCGCGTCGCGCCGCTGATCACGAGCGGACGAACGATGTTGTCGATCCAGCTGACGGCAGTGAGCCCCCACAACGCAAGACCTATGGCGGCTGTCGTTTCACCCGTCAAATACAACCACACACTCGCGCTACCCCACATGAACGGGACGATGAAGGGCACGAGACCAACGAGAAAGGTCAGCAAAGCGAGCAGCACCGGCGCAGGCAGACCTGCAGCCCAGTAACCCAGGCCCGCGAGTGTGCCCTGTGCCAGCGCAGCGGCCACGATGCCATACACGACGGCCTTGACCGTATTGCCGATGGCTTCGATGTAGTGGGCAATTCGAGCCTCGCCGAAGAATTGCTGCAGCCCCCGCTCGACTTGCGAGGCAAAGTATTCGCCGTCGCGGTACATGAAGAACAGCGACACCATGGCGATCACAAGCTTGACAAGGTTGCGACCGACGCCGCCGATCAGCGCGGCCATCTCGCCGGACGACTGATTGAGGAAGTTGCGAATGGCCGTATCGATCGCACCCGGGTCCTTGGCAACCTGGGCAAGGATCTCTTGCAATCGCGGACCGAGCAGAGGCAGTTCTGCGATAACCGGGGGCAACTGCACCTTTGAGATTAACGGTGCCAGCTCGCGATAGACGGGCAGTGCCTCGGCCTGAACGAGCAGCACGAGCCACACCACCGGCAGGATGATCGCCGCACTCAGCAGCAGCGTCATCAGCAGTGCAGCGAGTTCGCGACGGCCGCCGCAAAGACGAACGAGACGCCCGTGCACGGGCCATGTGACGTAGGCCAGTATCACGGCCCAGATCACCGGCACGATGAACGGCTGCAGCACTTGGAACGCCAGCAACACCAGTACGGCGAGCAGCACGGCGACGATCAGCCGCCGCAGCCATTTTGCCTCTGATAAATCTTCGAGAATCATCTCAGGCTGTCTCTCCGAGACCGATGGTGATCAAGGCGAGCAGTATGCACACCGTCAATGACAACGCACGTCGCAGTTGCAGATAGTCCGGCGGCAACTCGTCACCCTGGCGACGATGCTCATACAGCCAAAAGAAACCGAAGCCGACCACGAGCAAGGCCGTACCTCGAGAACCGCCCAGAACCACAGCCAGTGCGCCGACCAGCGACGGCAGCGTCGATGACACCACGACCGCGCCGGACCAGCGCCACCGTCCGGCCAGAGCAAGCCCCCAGTGCACGGCTGCGACAAAGGCGAGAATCGCCGCGCCCCAGCCGAGCGCGAAGCGCTCGCCAATCACGCGCAGATCCGCATCACCCGACAGCACGGCCGCCAGCGCTGCCACGAAGGGCAGCACGCCGAGATAGCCCGCCTGCCGCGCGAGCGGCGACAACGCCGGAAAGCGCGAGGTATCGTCCATGCGGCCTATTCTCGCAGGACGCGCAAGGTTGCGACAGCCGCTCGCAGCCTCAAGGCAGGCGCTTCAAATCCTCCTCAAGCATGTCCGCGAGCAAACCCTGGTAGTAGTCACCTTTACTTTGCTTACGCGCGGCCGCCACAAAGCCCAGCATCTCCGCCTTGTCTTTGCGCACCGCGCAGCTATCGAACAGCCCGCTCAGCACATATCGCGGAAACCCGAGTTGCCCGGCGATCCGGCCCTGCAGCGCCGAGCGACGAATGAGTTCGGCACCACCGCAGACATCTTTGGGTTGCTGATTCATGCCGGTCAGCGACATGTAACCGATGACGAACAGTGCCTGCGGGTAATCGGCATCCACGGCGACCTTGCGATTGCCGAGCCCTTCGGCACCCCGGCCGCTGTAGCCGAGTGTTCGACCGAGCAGATAATTAAGACGCGGATTGCCGGGGTCACGCGCCACCGCAGCTTTGCAGGCTTCGATGGCTCTCGGCAAATCGATCTGCGGCCGCTCAAGGCCGGGTGCAACGCGGTTCGGGTCATCGGGATGGGACGCGAGGCGGTCACATTCGGTGGCCTCTTGCGAATAACGCGATGGGTCGAACGGTCGAACCTCTTGCGCCAGCGCCGTGGCCGAGGAGGTGATCACCGCAAGGGCGAACAGCGTGAGCGACAACGAAGACTGTTTCATGGAGTGACTCCTTCTTTGACGAACCATCGATTGATGACTTCAGCGACGAGCATCGGCGCCTCATGGTGCAGCATGTGACCCACACCCGCCAGATCGGCCACCGAGACGCGCGCCAGCGCTTCATGAAACCGCTGCGTATCGCCCTCGGCGTCCAAAGCCCGGCGATGCTCGGACTCTCCGCCCAACACCGATAGCACCGGCGCGGTGATACGGCGCCAACAAGCCTCGGCTTCCTCTCGACGGTACGGTATCGGATTGACGAGCCGGTGCCACGGATCGAAACGCAGATCGAAGCGTTTGGCACCCGGGCGCAACCAGGCGGCCGCGACGAATCGTGCTCGATCCGGCGTGAGACGCGGATTGCGCCGCAGCAACTTCTGGGCAAGATCCTCCACCGACGCATAGGTGGAGTGCGCAGGCGGCCTGCTCAGTTGATCCAGCCATTCGACATATCGTGTGGGTGCACGCTCCGCGGACGAGCGGCGCAGGCCAAAGCCTTCCAGCGACACGACAGCCGACATGCGCTGCGGCCGTATACCGGCATACAACATCGCAACGTTGCCACCCATGCTGTGACCGATGACCCGGACGGACTCGTGCAGCGCAAAGTGATCGAGCAGCGCCTCGAAATCCGCCAAGTAGTCGGGGAACCAGTAGGGTTGATTCGTCCACTGCGTACCACCGAAGCCGCGCAGATCGGGCGCGATGAAATGCCACTCCGCAGGCATCGCATCGACAAAGAATTGGAAGGTATCGGCGCAATCCTGGAATCCATGCAGCAGCAGCACCGGAGGCGCCTCGACCGGACCCCACTGCAAGACGCGATGTTGCAAGCCCCGCAGCTGCAGCCGATGCTCGCGTGGCACCACTCTGGGCTGGTAAGTCTCGCTCACTGCCCGGGCCCCGAGGAGCACGCCCCGAGGAACAGCCGATACGCGGGGTTTTCAGTCTCGTCGACCCAGGGGTAATGCAGCTCGGCGAGATGCAACAGAAAATCCGCCCGGGTCGCTGCCGGAACCTGAATGCCAGCAACGACGCGGCCGGCATCGGAACCATGATTGCGGTAGTGGAACAAGGTGATGTTCCAGCGACCGCCCACGGCCTCAAGGAACTTGCGCAGCGCACCTGGACGTTCCGGAAACTCAAAGCGCAGCAGCATCTCGTCCTGCAGCCCTGCCGGTCGCCCGCCGATCATGTACCGCACGTGCAGCTTTGCCAGTTCGTTGTCGGTCAGGTCCACCGCGCCGTAGCCTGCCGCGCGCAAGGCCGCGAGCACATCGCCCTTGTCCCTCCCGGAACCGGAGAGCCCAAAGCCGAGAAACACTTCGGCGCCCTCACTGCCGGTCCAGCGATAGTTGAACTCGGTGACGCTGCGGCCATCGAGCACACGACACAACTGCAGGAAACTGCCGGGTCGCTCAGGAATGTTCACGGCGAGCAGCGCCTCGCGCTGTGCACCGATCTCAGCCCGCTCGGCCACGTGGCGCAGACGATCGAAGTTCATGTTCGCACCGCAGTTGATGGCGACGAATCGTCGCCCTTCGCTGCCGGTGCGTCGGATGTACTTCTTGATCGCGGCCACCGCCAATGCGCCGGCCGGTTCGACGATGGAGCGCGTGTCCTCGAAGATATCCTGGATGCCGGCGCAGATCTCGTCGGTGTCCACCAGAATCATGTCATCGACCAGCTCGCTCGCCAGACGGAAGGTTTCCTCACCGACGCGCCGCACCGCCACGCCATCGGCAAAGATGCCGACTCGCTGCAGCGCTTTTCGCTCTCCATCGCGAAGCGAATCGTGCATCGCGGTGGAATCGGCCGCGTTGACGCCGATGATACGGACCTGAGGGTGAACATACTTGAGGTAGGCCGCGATACCCGCAATCAGACCGCCGCCGCCAACCGGCACGAATACGGCGTCGATGTTGCCGCCGGTCTGCCGGGAGATCTCCATGCCGATCGTGCCTTGCCCAGCGATGACGTCCGGATCATCGAACGGATGGACGAATACCATCTGTCGCTCACGGGCGATGACCAACGCGCGCTCGTAAGCGCTGTCGTAATCATCGCCGTGCAACACGACTTCACCGCCGAGATCGGCGACCGCTTGAACCTTAATGCGTGGGGTCGTCACGGGCATCACGATCACGGCCGGAATCCGCCGCCGACTCGCCGCCAGCGCCACGCCTTGTGCATGGTTGCCCGCAGAGGCGCAG
>RGWK01000169.1 GCA_010029775.1 Gammaproteobacteria bacterium | reverse complement strand
CCGAAGAGCGATCGAGCACGGCATGCACGCTATTCGATGCCGTTCTTCCTGCATTTCAATCCGGACTTCCCCATCGCCGCCCTGCCCTCCTGCGTGGGGCCGGGTAAACCCGAACCGCTGCCACCCATCCTTGCCGAGGAATATCTGCAGGAGCGGTTGCGAGAAATCAAACTTAAATAACGGACTTCCTCATGACGCTGCAACTTCAAGCCCTGCTCGGCATCGTGCTCTTCATCGCCGTGGTACTGCCGATGTCGAGCAACTGGCGACGCATCAACTGGAAACTCGTGGTCATCGCCGTGCTGCTGCAGTTCGTGATCTGCCTGCTGCTGCTCAAGGCCCCGGTGGTCAAAGAAGGCCTGCTGTATCTCAACCAGGCTGTCGGTGCGCTCGGCGCAGCCACTCTCAAGGGCAGTTCATTCGTGTTCGGCTATCTCGGCGGCGGCGATACGCCCTTCACCGTGACGAACCCGAACGCCGTGGTCACCTTCGCCTTTCAGGTGCTGCCGCTCGTGATCGTGATGTCGGCCCTTTCGGCGCTTTTCTGGTACTGGCGCATCCTGCCGCTCGTGATTCGTGGCATCTCCTATGTGTTCGAGCGCGCCCTCGGGACGCGCGGGCCTGCCGGGCTCGTGGCGACGGCCAATATTTTCCTCGGCCAGACCGAGGCTCCGCTGCTGGTGCGCCCCTATCTCGAGCGTATGTCGCGCTACGAGTTGCTGCTCGTCATGACCGCAGGCATGGCAACCATCGCAGGCTCCGTCATGGTCATCTACTCGGCGATGCTCGGCGCACAATTCGAGGGCGTTCTGGGTCATCTGATCACGAAGTCGATCATGTCGGTGCCGGCCGCAGTGCTCTTCGCGCACATCATGCTGCCCGATGCCAACGACAGCACGCAGGATCTGCAACAACCGCCGAAGATCTACACGAGCGCCATGGACTCCATCACTCGCGGCACGAGCGATGGCCTTGCGCTCTATCTCAACATTATCGCGATCCTCATCGTGCTCACGGCCTTCGTCGCACTCGCCAACAGCGTGGTCGGTTTTCTGCCGACGGTGGGCGGCGAAGCCGTCACCCTTGAGCGCGTGGCGGGCTGGATCTTCGCGCCCATCGCCTGGCTCATGGGCATCCCCTGGGCCGAGGCCAGCACCGCGGGCTCCCTGCTCGGCGTGAAAAGCGTACTCAACGAATTCATTGCCTACATCCAACTCTCCGCAATGCCCGCCGATGCGCTCTCCGAGCGCAGCCGACTGATCACCATCTACGCTCTGGCGGGGTTTGCCAATCTCGCCAGCATCGGCATCCAGATCAGCGGCATCGGCACGATGGCACCGGAGCGGCGCGGCGATCTTGCGCAACTCGCGTGGCCCGCGTTCGTCGCCGCCACATTGGCGTCGTGCATGACCGGCTGCGTGGTCGGCATCGTCGCCGGCTGATTCGACACGCGAAAGTCGCATGGCCAAGCTCTACTTCTATTACTCGACGATGAACGCCGGCAAATCCACGGCGCTGCTGCAAGCCTCCCACAACTACGGCGAGCGCGGCATGCGCACGCTCGTCTACACGGCACAACTCGATGATCGCGCCGGCGGCAAAGTCGCCTCGCGCATCGGCATCAGCGCCGAAGCGCGCCACTTCAGCCCGGGGCGTGACCTGCACGCCGACATCGTGTCCGAGCAGGCCGCGGCGCCACTCGCCTGCGTACTGGTCGATGAGGCGCAGTTTTTGACGGCAGCGCATGTGCGGCAGCTGGCGCGTGTGGTAGATGAACTCAACGTGCCGGTGCTCTGCTATGGCCTGCGCACCGACTTTCTCGGCAGGCTTTTCGAGGGTAGCGCCCAGTTGCTGGCCTGGGCCGACAACCTCGTCGAGCTCAAGACCGTCTGTCATTGCGGACGCAAGGCCAATGACCGCTACGTACCGCTGTGCCGACGGCACTTCGTTGCGGCCCTCGAAAGTGGCGAGGCCTGACCTCCCCGATTACCTGCTGTTGCAAAAATGAGACATGCTGCGGGATGCGCGAATGCCGCCAGCTGTCATAGAATATTCACCGGTCGTCTGTCTAATACGCCGCCACATCCTGCAGGGCAGGAAGCCCTGAAAGAATTCGTTTTCGTTCATCTGGAGACTTGCAACGATGTCCACGCTGCTGTCGGGTAATCCTTTGCCCGTGTCCGCAACGCGACGCTCGCGCGTCACGCTCGCCGTTCTTCTTGCCTGCCCGCTGGTGGTCGTCGCCACGGCACCCTCGGCCTTCGCCCAGTCCACGGGCACGACGGCTGCAGAAGATCTGCAAGAAATCGTCGTCACCGGCCGCCGCGCCGCCTCGCTGGGCGTCGTCACCGAGCAGAACGCGGCCAAGTCGCGCATCACCATCACGGGTGACTCGCTGAGCAACTACATCCCCGGTCAGACCTTCCTCGAGTCGCTGAACCAGGTCCCGGGCCTCGTGTTCACTAACACCGACCCGTACGGCAGCTCGGGTGGCAACCTGCGCCTGCGCGGTTTCGACGGTGCCCGCGTGTCCCTCACCTTCGACGGTATCCCGCTCAACGACACGGGCAACTACGCGATCTACACCAACCAGCAGATCGATCCTGAACTCATCGAAGCGGTGGACGTGAACCTCGGCACGACCGACGTCGATAGCCCCACCGCCTCGGCCACGGGCGGCACCATCAACAACCGCACGCGTCGTCCGTCCAAGCAATCGGGCGGTATGCTGTCGGTGTCGGGTGGCGAGTACAACTACCGCCGCTACTTCGGCATGTACGAGACCGGTGAAATCGGCCCCTGGGGCACGCGCGCGTACATCAGCGCGTCGCACTCCTCGAACGACAAGTACAAGGGCCCGGGCGAAATCTACAAGCGCCAGTTCAACGCGCGCATCCAGCAGGATCTGGAAGGCGGCAACTTCATCGCGGCGTCGTTCCACTTCAACCGCAACCGCAACAACTTCTACCGCAACGCCACCGAAGCCCAGTGGCTCGCCAACGGCCGCAACTTCGACAACCTGCCGATCTGCACCCGCGTTCCAGGGGTCGCCGGCACGCGTCAGGACGAGAACGCCGCGCCGAACACCGGTGGTACCGAAAACGTGCTGAACCCCTCGGCCTGCACCAACTACTACGGGCTGCGCGTCAACCCGTCGGATACCGGCAACATTCGCATCAACTCGCTGTGGAACCTCAGCGACAACCTGCGCCTCGCCGTCGACCCGTCGTTCCAGTACACGCTGGCCAATGGCGGCGGCACCACGATGCTCAACGAAACACCAGCCGCCACCAACAACGCTGACCGTCGCGTCGTGGGCAACACCACGGCGGTGGGCTTCGATCTCAATGGCGATGGTGACGTGCTCGACTCGGTGCGTTTCTACAGCCCGAGCAACACCAACACCAAGCGCTTTGGCCTCAACGCTTCGCTGATCTACGACATGTCGGACACCCAGCGACTGCGACTTGCCTACGCCTTCGACTACGGCAAGCACCGTCAGACCGGCGCCTTCGGCTACCTCGATGCCAACGGCAACCCGGAGAGCGTCTTCGGTGGCCGTCAGGGTCGCGTGGTTCGTACAGCTGACAACAGCTTCGTCCGTAGCCGTGATCGATTCTCGATCGCCGAACTCAACCAGATCTCGGCCGAGTACCGCGGCAAGTTCCTGGACGAGAAATTGACGGCGACGATCGGCGTGCGCGCACCGTTCTTCAAGCGTGAGCTCAACCAGTACTGCTACACGCAGAATGCGTCGAACTCTGTTTTGTGCACCACGCAGCCGGTAACCCGAGTCCTGCCGAACGGCAACGTGCTCCTCGGCACGTCGACCACGGAATACGTGCCGCCCTTCAAGGCGGAAGCGAAGTTCGAGGAAGTGCTGCCGAACATCGGTCTGACCTACGCGTTGACCGATGCGCACACCATTTATGTCTCGTACGCTGGTGGCCTCTCGGCCCCGCGCACGGACAACCTCTACTCGGTTCGCCGCGCGACCGATGGCTCGCTCGCCCGCGCTCTGCCCGATCCGGAAGAGACCGACTCGTTCGACATCGGCTGGCGCTATCGCTCGGACACGCTGCTCGCCTCGGTGGCGGTGTGGAAGTCGGAGTTCAAGAACCGCATCGTCTCCTCGTTCGACCCCGACCTTGGCTTCAACGTTGACCGTAACGTCGGCGCCGTCGACCTGCAGGGTGCAGACTTCCAGGTCGGCTGGCAGCTGAACGACTGGATCGTCGTCAATGGCTCCGCCTCGTACAACGACAGTGAACTGCAGGACAACCTGCAGGTCAGCGCCACAGGCGTGGTTCCGCTCGCGGGCAAGCGCCTCGTCGAGACCCCGGAGTGGACGTATGCGGGCCGCATCGAGCTGCGTCCCTTCGAAGGCTTCAACCTCGGTCTCGAAGGCAAGTTCGTCGATGACCGCTTCACCACCGACCTCAACGACGCGCTCGTCAAGAGCTTCACGGTGTACAGCCTCGATGCGGGTTACAACTTCGAAGTCGAGGGCGTGAAGGCGGTTCGTGTGCAGGCCAACGTGTACAACCTGTTCGACGAGCAGTTCTTCGGTTCGATCTCCTCGACCACAGGCGCTCTGGCGCTGCCGACGCCGGTCACGGGTTACAGCCCGTCGGCGCCGTTCCTGACCTTGGGCGCGCCGCGCACGGTCAGCCTGTCGCTGCAGGTCCGCTTCTGATCGCGACCTCCATGACGAGTCAAAGGGGCGGCTTCGGCCGCCCCTTTTCTTTGGGGCCCTTCGGATCAGTGCTCGCGACCGCGCTCGCGACAACCCTGCTCACTGCCATACCCCTCACCGCCAACTCCCGCGAAATACCGCAGGTGGCGCCAGGTACGTTGCGCATCGCAACCTTCAATGCCAGCTTGAACCGCTCCGAGCCCGGAATGCTGCGGCGCGAGCTCATGGCCCCCGGCCAGCCTCAGATCACGAGTGTTGCGGCCGTCATCCGTGCCGTGCAGCCAGATCTGCTGCTGATCAATGAATTCGACTACGATG
>RGWK01000168.1 GCA_010029775.1 Gammaproteobacteria bacterium | reverse complement strand
TTCCGCGGCCGAGAAATGGCGCACCAAGAGATCGGGCGCCGTCTTCTCGATCGGTTGGTTCAAGACCTCGCCACGCAGGCGATGGTCGAGCAGAACCCGCTGATGGAAGGTCGGCAGATGGTCATGGTGTTTGCGCCTAAGAAGAAGTGAGGCCACGAGCCGCGTAGCCAACCCATGGTGGGTTGGCGCAACGCCGGGGCCTCCGCCCGTAGCGGGTTCGAAAGAACCTTGTGAACGGGGCCACAAAAAGGAGATGAGCAATGCCCAAGCTGAAAAGCAACCGGGCGGCAGCGAAGCGTTTTCGCAAAACGGCTAAGGGCTTCAAGTCCTACTCGGCCGGCCGCCGCCATAACCTCGGTCACAAGCCCCGCAAGACCAAGCGCCAGTTGCGCTCGGGTGGGTCCAGTCTCGTTCACGAGAGCGACGTCGGCCGTTTGGCCCAGTTGCTGCCGAACGCCTAACCGACACACCGAGGTAAACGAACATGGCAAGAGTCAAACGTGGCGTGACCGCGGGTCGCCGCCACAAGAAAGTTCTCGGCAAAGCGAAGGGTTACTACAACGCCCGGCGCAAGGTCTATCGCACGGCCAAGCAGGCCGTCATCAAGGCCGGCCAGTATGCCTACAAGGGTCGTCGTTTGAAGAAGCGCGATTACCGCGCGCTGTGGATCCAGCGCATCAACGCGGCCGCGCGTGAGGTGGGTCTCTCGTACAGCCGCATGATGAACGGTCTGAAGCTCGCCAACATCGAGATCGACCGCAAGATGCTGGCCGATATCGCCGTGCACGACGCGGCGGCCTTCGGCGCGCTCGCCACCAAGGTCAAGGCAGCTCTCGGCATCGCCTGAGTCGTGGTCGTGGGCGATCTTGCGACCCTGACCCGCCAAGCCCTCGACGAGGTTGCTGCAAGCACATCACTTGCAGCCCTCGACGAGGTGCGTGTGCGTTGGCTCGGAAAAAAAGGGCAGCTCACCGAGCAGCTCAAGTCCTTGGGTGCGTTACCGGCTGCGGAGCGTCCGCAGGCAGGCGCTCGTATCAACGCCGCGAAGCAGGAAGTGGAGACGGCGCTGCAAGCGGCGCAGGAGAGCCTGGCGCGCCAAGCGGTCGAGGCGGAGCTCGCCGCGGGGCGGCTCGACATGACCTTGCCGGGTCGCGGCGAATCGCGCGGCGCGGTACATCCTGTCACTCGGGCGCGCCTGCGCATCGAAACCTTGTTTCGTAACGCGGGCTTCGAGGTGGCCTCCGGGCCGGAGATCGAAGACGATTTCCACAACTTCGAAGCGCTCAATATCCCGGCCGATCATCCGGCCCGGGCGATGCACGACACGTTCTATTTCCCGGACGGTCGTCTGCTACGCACGCACACCTCCCCGGTACAGATTCGCGAGTTGAGCAAGGGGCGTCTGCCGCTCGCCATGATCATGCCGGGGCGGGTGTATCGCTGTGATTACGACATGACCCACTCGCCGATGTTTCATCAGGTCGAGGGTCTCGTGGTCGATGAGAATGTCAGCTTCGCGAATCTCAAAGCTACGCTGCAGCAGTTCCTGCAGGCATTCTTTGAGAAGGACCTGCGGATGCGCCTCAGGCCGTCTTATTTTCCGTTCACCGAGCCTTCGGCCGAGGTGGACATGTCGTGCGTATTCTGTGACGGCGCCGGGTGTCGCGTGTGCAAGCACACCGGCTGGCTCGAGATCGCCGGCTGCGGCATGGTGCATCCGAATGTGTTCAAGGCCACCGGAATCGACAGCGAACGCTACACGGGTTACGCGTTCGGCATGGGTATCGAGCGGCTCGCCATGTTGCGCTACGGCGTCAGCGACCTGCGACTATTCTTTGAAAGCGACTTGCGGTTCCTTCGCCAGTTCGGTGCGGCATGAAGATTTCCATCGCTGCACTCCGGGAGTGGGTCGAGTTTAACGATACGCCTCGCGAACTCGGCGATCGGCTCACGATGGCGGGCTTCGAACTCGAGAGTCTCACCCCGGCGGCGCCGCCATTCAGCGGCGTGCGGGTGGCGCAGATCATCGAGGCTGTTCGTCATCCGCAGGCCGACAAGCTGCAGGTGTGCCGCGTGGCGATCGATGCCGCGGGCCTCACCGGTGAGGGGGCGCTGCAGATCGTTTGTGGTGCCGCCAACGCGCGCGCCGGGTTGAAGACTGCACTGGCCATGGTGGGTGCCGAGTTGCCGGGCGGCTTGCACATTAAGGCTGCCAAGCTGCGTGGCGTTGAATCGGCAGGCATGCTGTGTTCGGCCAAGGAACTTGGCCTTGCCGAAACCTCAGAAGGCATCCTCGAGTTGCCGGCTGACGCGCCGCTCGGGCAGCCCTTGCGCGAGTACATGAGTCTTGATGACACCGTGCTGGAATTGGCGATTACCCCCAACCGGGGTGATGCCATGTCGACGCGGGGCATTGCACGCGAGGTGGCGGCGCTGTGCGGTGCCGCACTGCGTGAGCCACATGATACCCCCGTTGCTGTGGACGCGGCGCTCGGTGCCGAGCAGGGAGTAGGGCGCGCGATGTTGCAAGCCGCAGCCGCCTGTCCGCGCTTTCACTCGCGGTTGATCGTTGATCTCGACAATACCGCTGCCTCGCCGCTCTGGCTTCGTGAGCAGCTGCGCCGCGCCGGCCTGCGAAGCATCAGTCCGGTGGTCGACGTCACCAATCTCATCGTTCACGAGCTCGGCCAACCGATGCACGCATACGACGCAGATCTGCTCCGCGGCCCGCCGCAGGTGCGCTTTGCGCGAGATGGCGAGACGATCGAGCTGCTGGATGGGCGCTCCGTCACGCTGCAGAGCGATGAACTCGTGATTGCCGATGCCGAGGGCGCCGTCGCGCTCGCCGGCATCATGGGTGGTGCCCGCACCGCGGTGTCGAGCGCGACGCAGCGTGTGCTGTTCGAGGTCGCCTGGTTTGCACCCTCGGCGATTGCGGGTCGAGCGCGGCGGCATGGCCTGACCACCGATGCCAGTCAGCGCTTCGAGCGCGGGGTCGATCCGCAACTCGGCGCCATGGCGATCGAGCGGGCCAGTCAGCTTTTGCAGCGCATCGCGGGTGGTCGCTACTCACCGCTGTGGTGTGCGGAAGCAGCCACGCAGCTGCCGCCGCCGGTTGCGGTGACGCTGCGGCACGCATCGGTTGCGCGTCTGCTGGGCGTCGACATCCCTGCCGAGCAGACACTCGGCGTATTGCAGCGGTTGGGTCTGCGGACCTCTGCGGCGAGCGATCGGACCGCGAGCGAGCCTGGCGCGTGGTGCTTCGATATTCCATCTCACCGCTTCGATCTGCGGATCGAACGTGACCTCATCGAGGAAGTCGCCCGGATATGGGGCTACGAGCGCATCGCGCCTGCCCCTGCGCGTAGCCCGCAGATGATCCGCTCGCAGCCTGTCGTGCAGATCCCCGAGCAGCGCATCCTCGACACGATGACCGCGCGCGGGTTTCTGGAAGGCATTCACTTCGCCTTCGTCGACCCGGCGCTGCAATCGATGCTCTTCCCGGGTGTGCCGGTTCATACGCTAGCCAACCCGATTTCGAGCGAGCTGGCGGTAATGCGCACCTCGCTGTGGCCCGGCCTGATTAAGGCCGCGCTCGACAATCAGCGCCGGCAACAGTCGCGCATCAAGCTGTGCGAGCAGGGGGTCGTGTTTCCGGTCGGTGGTCCCGAAACCCGGCGCCTTGCGGCTCTCCTGTGTGGCACGCGCTGGCCTGAGCAGTGGGGCGGGGGGCGTGAGGCCGCCGATATTTTCGATCTTCGCGCCGACCTTGAGAGCGTGTTGTCGCTGACTGGCGATCTACCGGGCTTCGAGTTCGTCGTGGACTCGTTGTCGTGCTTGCACCCTGGCCGGACGGCGCGGCTCACGCGCGAGGGGAAGACCGTGGGCTGGCTCGGTGAGCTGCACCCGGAACTCGTTCGTGCGCTGGGTTTCGCAGTGCCGCCGTGTCTGTTCGAGATTGACGTCGACTCCGCCCTGGCGGTCCGCTATGCGGCGTTCGAAGCGCCGTCCAGGTTCCCTCAAGTCCGCCGTGATCTTGCGTTCATCGTTGAGGAGAACGTCGCCGCCCGAACGATCATCGATGCCGTTGAGTCCGCCAAGGTGTCGGGATTCCGTCACTCGTTCGTGTTCGACGTTTACCGAGGCGCAGGCATTGAAACAGGGCGAAAAAGTGTTGCGCTCGGATTGATTTTGCAGGATAAAGATCGCACTCTCACCGATGAGGAAACGGATCGCGTTGTGGCTCGTGTACGAGACGCGTTGCGGTCATCGTGCGGTGCGGTGTTCAGGGAATAAGACAGAGATTTCATTGTAATGGCGTTGACCAAAGCAGAGATGGCCGAGGCGTTGTTCAATCAGTTGGGTCTGAACAAGCGTGAGGCGCGGGAGCTCGTCGATCTTTTCTTTGAAGAGGTCCGGGCTGCGCTCTCGAGTGGTGCTCAGGTCAAGTTGTCTGGTTTCGGTAATTTCGATTTGCGGGATAAAAACCAACGCCCTGGGCGAAATCCGAAGACCGGTGAGGAAATACCAATCAGCGCTCGGCGCGTGGTCACTTTTCGTCCGGGGCAAAAGTTGAAGGCGCGCGTCGAAGCGTATGTTGGAAGCCAAGAATAACGACGAACTGCCGGCGATCCCCGGCAAAAGGTATTTCGCCATCGGCGAGGTAGCGGAGTTGTGTGGCGTCAAGGCCCACGTGTTGCGCTATTGGGAGCAGGAGTTCCCGCAGCTCAAGCCCGTCAAGCGTCGCGGCAACCGTCGCTATTACCAGCGGCAGGACGTGATCATCATCCGTCAAATCCGGGCGCTGCTTTACGAACAGGGATTCACCATCGGCGGGGCGCGCAACAAGCTGCAGGGCGAGGAGGCCCGCAGTGATGTCACTCAGAGTCAGCAGATCGTGCGCCAGATGCGCATCGAGCTCGAAGACATCCTGCGTATCCTGCGGCGGTAAGCGGGACGCGGTATGATCCGCGCCCGGAGTTTCAAGGTCGGTCGGGACGTGGCGCAGCCTGGTAGCGCACTTGCATGGGGTGCAAGGGG
>RGWK01000167.1 GCA_010029775.1 Gammaproteobacteria bacterium | reverse complement strand
AGTAGTGCAGCACGCCCTCGTCCATATAGGTGGGGTCCGCGTGAGTCGTGGGTCGACTCGTCTCGATGCAGCCGCCTTGATCGATGGCGATATCCACGACCACCGCACCCGGCCGCATCGTGCGGATCATCGAGCGCGTAACCAATCGCGGTGCCGCGGCGCCCGGAACGAGCACGGCGCCAATCAGTAGATCGGCGCTGGCGACCGCCGCCTCGATGGAAGCCGCAGTCGAGAACACCGTCTTCAGACGCCCGCCAAACAAGGCGTCGAGCTGACGCAGCCGCGGCAACGACTTGTCGATGACAGTCACCTCGGCACGCATACCACAGGCGATCTCGGCTGCGGCCGTGCCAGACACGCCGCCGCCAAGGATCACGACTTTGGCAGGTGGAACGCCCGGCACCCCGCCGAGCAGCATGCCGCAGCCTCCGGCAGACTTGTGCAGCAACGTGGCGCCTACCTGCACCGACATACGCCCCGCCACCTCGCTCATCGGCGTGAGCAGCGGCAGCGAACCATCGCGAGCGGTCACTGTTTCGTAAGCGATGGCGTGCGCACCCGAGCGCATCAGCGCTTCGGCTTGCGGACGATCGGCAGCCAGATGCAAATAGGTAAAGAGCACCTGCCCGGGGCGCAACATGGCGCACTCGACAAGTTGCGGCTCCTTCACCTTCACGATGAGATCCGCTGCAGCGAACACGGCTCGCGCATCCGCGGCGATCCGGGCCCCGACGGCCTCAAAGGCTGCATCGTCGAAGCCGATGCCCGCCCCGGCCCCGCGCTCCACCAGGACCTCGTGTCCGGCTGAGACGAGCTCGCGAACCGATGCGGGCACGAGTCCAACGCGGTACTCGTGAACTTTGATTTCCTTGGGGACGCCGATTTTCATGTCCACATTGTGCGATCCCGACACTCGCACGGACTTGCTGAATAGAGTCTACTGAACCGGTTTTTTAAATTTAAATTGCGTGGTTAATTGTTTTAACGCAATAATCTGCTAATGGAAACCGACCGACTCGACCAACGAATTCTCCACGAACTACAACAGGACGGGCGCGTAGCCAACGCCGAGCTCGCCGCACGCGTAGGGCTGTCCGAATCTGCTTGCCTGCGACGGGTCCGCCGGCTCGAAACCGAGGGCTACATCGAGCGCTATGCGGCGCACCTGAACCTGCGCAAACTCGGCTGGAACATGAGTTTGCTGGTACGCATCACACTGAAGAGCCAGGCTGAGCGCGATCTGCGCACGTTCGAGGCGGCGGTGCGTTCAGTGCCCGAGATCTGCGAGTGCTTTCTCACCACCGGCGAGGCCGACTACGTGCTGCGCGTGCTTGCACGCTCGGCGGAGGATATCGAGCGCCTGCATGGCAAGGTGCTCACCAAGCTGCCGGGCGTCGCGCGCGTCGAGTCGAGCTTCGTGCTGCGCGAGATCGTCAGTGCCGCAGCCCCACCGCTCGGGCGCGGTGTCTAGTCGGCGAGGAACTCCGTCACCACCCGGACCCAAGCCTCGGGCTGCTCATCGACGATATCGTGAGAGCCACCGCTCAACTCCGCGTAAGCGAAGAAGTCTGCACGCAGCGCATGCGCCCGACGCGTCGAGTCGTAAAGATCCTCGCCCGTGTTGGTGAACATCAGCGTCGGCACCGTCAGGCGTTGCAGCACCTCATGTAGATCGGCACCGATGACGAGCGGAAAGGCCTTCCAGTTGGTGCTACCCCGATGCAGCGCCTCGACCGTGTAGCGGTGCATCAGGTTGATGTCCGTCCAACCGGGCGTCGACCGCAGCCGGTTCTGCCATGCGACGAGCAGGTGACTGCCATCGGCCTTGGGCTCCTTGGGCCCGAAGTAGAAGCTCGCGAAATGCTCTCGCTCCGCCTGACCGAGCAGCGGGAATCCGTTGAGAATGAGGCGATTGACCGCTTGCGGTTGCTCAGCCGCGAACACCGCTGCCAGCACGGCACCGGTGTGATGACCCACGATATCGGCCCGCGTGCAGCCGAGCACCTCAAGCGCGGCAGGGATCACTGCAGCGAAGTCGTCGAGACTCGCGCCTTCGGGCGCCGCGTCGGACATGCCAAATCCCGGCATGTCGGGTGCCACGACGTCGAAGCCGTGGGCTGCGAGTGCCGGCATGACGCGCTCGAATTGCGTCGATGACAAAGGCGATTGGTGCAGCAGCAGCAGCGGTCGTGCGGGCTGCTCGGACGAGTGTGGTCGGCAGCGACGATAGTGCACCTGTCCCGTGCGACCCTCGCCGTACCCGCGACGAATGACAGGCAGATCCGAGTTGATGGCAGTCATGCACCGAGTGTATCGGCGCCTCGCCCGTTTGCGCATACAATCGACGAATACTTCCTCAGCATGAACATGAGCCATAACCCCGCTACGCGTACACCGATGTCGAAGGTCGTGCTGGCCGCATCGACCGGAACGGTCTTCGAGTACTACGACTTTCTGCTCTACGGCAGTCTAGTCACGTTTTTCGGTGCGCTGTTCTTTCCGCCCGGCAACGAGACTGCGGCACTGCTCGCGAGCCTCGCAGCCTTTGGTGCAGGGTTCGCGATCCGACCGCTCGGTGCTCTCATCTTCGGTCGTCTCGGGGACCGTGTCGGTCGAAAGCGCACCTTCCTCTTCACCATCGTGTTGATGGGCCTGACGACCGCCCTGGTAGGCGTGCTGCCCACCTATGAAACCATCGGTTGGTGGGCACCAGCCTTGCTCGTGCTGCTGCGCTTGCTGCAGGGACTCGCTCTCGGTGGCGAGTTCGGCGGTGCCGCAATCTACATCGCCGAACACTGCGACACCTCGCAACGGGGTTTTTACACGAGCTGGATCCAAACCACGGCCACGATGGGGCTCGTGCTCTCGCTGCTGGTCATCGTGATTTGCCGCAGCGTGCTGGGTGACGAGGACTTCCGCGCCTGGGGTTGGCGAATCCCCTTCCTCGCATCGGTTCTGCTGCTGGCGTTCTCGGTGTACATCCGCACGCGCATCGCCGAGTCGCCACTGTTTGCCGAACTAAAGGAGCGCGGCGAACTCGCCGAGTCGCCAATCGGCGAAACGCTGCTCTCGGGCAAGCACAATCGCCCGATGGCGGCCGCACTCGTGGTTGCCGCAGCGATGGCCCTCAGTTGGTACACGGCCCAGTTCTACTCGCTGGTGTTTCTGCAGACCGCGCTGCTGGTCGACACCGCAACGGCCTCAGCGCTCATCGTGGTGGCCCTGCTCGTCGGCATGCTGATCTATGTGGCAGCAGGCGCCTTGTCCGACCGCATCGGGCGCAAGCCTGTCATCCTGGCCGGCATGCTGATCTCGGCGGTGTCGATCATGCCCGCCTACGAGGCACTGCTCGCGGTGGGTAATCCCGCCCTCGCCGCGGCGCAGCAGCAATCGCCGATCACCGTCCATGCCGCACCAACGCGCTTCGACCCCTTTGCGAACCCGGCAACTCTCGATCAAGCCACGCGGGCGCGCGATCATCTGGCCAAACGCGGAATCTCGTATTCGAACGGCGAACCGATTCGCGACGGCGCGCATGCCGGCAAGCCGCTGGTGATTCGCGTCGCTGACCGCGAACTCGTTGGCTATGATCGCGTGGCCCTCGATGAAGTGCTGGCGGAGGCCGGCTATCCGCGCAACTCCGCCGTCACACCAATCGACTCGCTCGATGATCTCGACTCGCGTCATCTCGCGCTCATTGGCCTCATTTTGCTGCTGATTGTCGGCGCAGGTCTCGCCTGCGGCCCCGGCGCCGCATGGCTCTCTGAAATTTTTCCGACGCGTATTCGGTACACGGCCCTCTCGGTGCCCTACCACCTCACCAGCGCCTGGTTCGGCGGGTTCATGCCGCTGACGGCCGCGTGGTTGGTGGCCCGCTCGGGCGATGTTCTGGCGGGTCTCTGGTACCCGGTCATCGTGATGTCGAGCGCCTTCGTTCTGGCTCTGTGGCTAATGCCCGAGACTCGCGATCGGCACCTGTGAGCCCCCTTAACACGCAGTGGGTACTCGCGTCGCGGCCGGAAGGTCCGGTGAAGACGAGTGATTTTCGACTCGTAGAGACAGCGCTGCGGCCGCTTGCCGAGGGCGAGTTTCGTATCGAGACGCTGTACCTCGGCGTCGCCGCCGTGATGCGCAACTACATGCTGAACCTCGAGCGCTTCGAGCGGCCACTCGAGATCGGCGATGTGATGCACGGCCGGGGCGTTGGCCGCATCGTTGAATCGCGCAATCCCGCCTGGAAAGTGGGTGAGATCGTGCAGGGCAAACTGGGTTGGCAACGCTACGCGATCGCCGACGGTTCGCCGTACTTCCTGATGTTCAAGGTTCGTCAGCGCATCGCTCCGGTCTCGACCGCACTCGGCGTATTGGGGCTGACGGGCTTCACCTCGTACCTCGGCCTCGTCGATATCGGCGCCGTCAAGCCCGGCGATCAGGTGCTCGTGTCCGGGGCTGCGGGTGGTGTGGGCTCGAATGTTGGACAAATCGCCCGCAACCTCGGTGCAAGTGCCGTTGGCATCGCGGGCTCAGCGGAAAAATGCGCACTGCTGACTTCGCAATTGGGCTACCGGGCCGCGATCAATTACCGCGAACAGGATGTGCAGCACGCCATCGGTCAAACGATGCCCGATGGGCTTGATGTGTTCTTCGACAATGTCGGGGGCGAAATCCTCGATGCGGGTCTCGCGCACATTCGCCGCCACGCGCGCGTCGTTCTGTGCGGCGCGATTTCGCAGTACGTCAACGGAACCGAGCGCCCGTACGCCTTGCGCAATGCGTTCGCCATCTTCAAGAAGATGGCGCGAATGGAGGCCTTCTTCATTTACGAACTCGATGCGCATTTCGAACGTGCCGAGGCGCAACTCGCCGAATGGATCGGTGCCGGGCGATTGCATTACCAGGAGGACATTCTCGAGGGGATCGAGCAGATGCCGACCGCCTTGATTCGACTCTACGAGGGGCGCAACGTCGGCAAGCAACTGGTTCGCGTACAGAAGCCGTGATCTCTGCGCGAGCGAGCGCTGCGCGGACCCGGAAAAAGAAAAAGCCCGCATTGCTGCGGGCTTT
>RGWK01000166.1 GCA_010029775.1 Gammaproteobacteria bacterium | reverse complement strand
TGCCGTGTGGCTCGGCACTGTGTTCGGCACGCGGGAATCCGCCGCTCCGCCGCGATGACGCCCCCTGCGGTGTTGCCGGCGGCGCGAGTCGCTGCCGACGGTCGATTGCGCGTCGATTGGCGGGCGTTGCTGAACATTGCGGCACCCTTGATGGTGACGAACGCGATCCAGTCGGTGCTGAGTCTGACGGACACCTGGTACATCGGCCGCTTGTCCACCGAGGCGGTCGCGGCGATTGGCGCGATCTACTGGCTGGTCACCTGCGTCGTACTCGTGTTGGGTGGGGTTGGACTTGCCGTGCAGACGTTCGCCTCGCAGGCCGAGGGCGGCGGACGTCGGCGACGTGCCTCGCAAGCGGCTTGGAACGGGCTGTGGTCATCGCTCTTCGCCGTGCCGTTGTTTTTGCTGGCGGCTGCGTTTGGCGCGCCGTTGATTGCGGTGTTCGGGCTCTCGGCCGGCATCGAGCACCTAGCGCTCGAATACTGGGAACCGCGGGTCGGCGGTGCGTTTCTCGGCGCCATGACCTGGGCTGCCATGAGCTTTTTCAATGCCATTGGCGCGACCCGCGTCACCCTCGTCGTGGCGCTCGTGACCACCGTGGCCAACGTGCCTGCCAATGAATTCTTCATGTTCTACCTCGGTTGGGGCATGAGCGGTGCGGCCTGGGGCACCAACGTCGCGCAGCTCGTGGGCTTGGCTGTAGGGCTTGCGATGTTGTGGTGGGGACCGATCGCCGAGCGGTATCGCACGCGGCTGACCTGGCGCCCTCGTGCCTCGATGATCCGACGGCAGCTCATGGTGGGATTGCCGATCGGCGTGATGTATGGCGCCGATCTGCTTGGCGTGGCGCTGATGCAGTTGATGGTGACGCGCGTCGATACCGCGGGCGCAGCGGCCACGCAGATCGTGATGATGCTGACTTCGCTCGCGTACTTGCCTGCCATCGGCCTTGCCACAGCCGGCACGTCCGTGGTCGGACAAGCGATCGGCGCGGGGGACCGCCTTTGGGCGCGGCATCTCGGGACTTCGATCATTCTGTGCTGCGCGGGCTTCATGACCTCAGTCGCCCTGCTGTTGCTGTTGTTCGGACCGTGGGTGCTGCCGTGGTTTCTCTCGAGTGCCGATGCCTCGGCGGGTGCGGCCGTGCAGCTTGCGCTCTTGCTGCTCTGGCCGGCAACGGCCTACCAGTTGTTTGACGGGCTCAACTTCGGTTCGAGCTTCTGCCTGCGTGCTGCGGGTGATACTCGGGTGCCTGCGCTCACGGCGTTGTTGCTGTCATGGCTTCTGTTCATCCCCTTGGCGCACATGCTGGTCTTTACCGACGAGCAGGCTTGGGTCAGCGGACTGCCACAGTGGGGCTTGGGTGCGCTCGGGGGCTGGCTTGCGCTGATGAGTTACGTTGTTGTGCTCGGCACGATGATGTTCCTGCGCTGGCGATCGGATCGATGGCAACAGATCGAGTTGTGGGGCGGCCGCTCCTGAGGTGAACGGCTGATCGAGGTTACCGGCGAGGCGACCTGCGCCAGTGGCGCATCATCAACCAGCCGCCGATCATTCCGCCGAGGTGGGCGAAGTGCGCGATGCCGCTTGCCGTGCCGGTGACGCCAAAGTAGAGCTCGACCGAAGCAAAAATCAGCGCGAAAAGCCACGCAGGCATCGGAATGGGTGGAATCAGCGGCACCACTTTGCGGTTCGGAAACATCATCGCGAAGCCCAGCAACAGGCCATAGATTCCGCCCGATGCACCGACGGTCGGCGACATCTCGCCGAGTGATGCCGTCACCATGAGCTGTGTCAGGGCCGCTGCCAGCACGCTGGCAAAATAAAATTTAAGGAAATTCCTCGTGCCCCAGTATTGCTCGAGCTCGCTGCCGAAGCTGACGAGACCGATCATGTTGAAGGCAATGTGCGTGATGCTGCCGTGCAGGAACGCATAGCTCAGCAGTTGCCACGGCTGGAAGCCGTTGCCAAGCGGCCAGAGGGCAAATTCTTCGAGCAGCCCGTGGTCCCAGTACTGCAGCGCGAACACGCCTAGATTGGCGAGCAACAGGCCGCGTACACAAGGACCCATGCTGCCGAACATCAGTGACTGTCCAACCAGGCAAAGAGTCGCTGACAAAATCTAATTTTCTGTTCCTTGCCGGCGACGACGTGGGCGAGATCGTCCCAGGTTTCACCGACCGCGCCCGGAATGGCCTGTTCGATGGGTAGCGTCGTACGCGGACTGGTCACGATGTCGAGTGCCGCGTGAATGACGAGGGTAGGGCAGCGCACGGCGGCGAGGCGGGCGCGCGAATCGAAGGCGATGCAGGCATCGACCAAGCGCGAGTGGGCCTCGTAGCGGCCGTTGAGTTCCTTCCAGCCGCCCTGGGGCCCGAGCAGCTTGTCCTTGTTGGTGTTGTAGTACTCGGGCGTGAAAGACATCAGCGTGACGAGCTTTTGAAACGCAAAGAATCCGGCGTCCCGGTGAATGGTCCGAAACATGTCGAGCTGATCGCGCAGGAAACTGTCGACTTCGCACCAGGCACCCGTGTTGAGCATGCCGATGGCATCGTCGGCATGCAGGGCCATCGTTGAGGGGACCGTGGGATCGTCACTCGATTGGCCGATGCCTCGATAGTCGAAGATGATCACTTGGTTGCGCTCGGTCAGACCTCGCGCGAGGTGATGGTGATTGTCGCGACAAAAACTGCCCCAGCCGCCCATGCACAGAACGGGATCGCCCTGGCCGATGACCTCGTAGTACATGTCGTGATTGTTGATGCGTGCAATGGGCATGGCGGCTCCGATCAGAAGGGTTTGGTGATGCCAAGGAAGGCGATGCCAATCAGCAGGGCGTAGAGCCCCAGCACATAGCGGATCGCGCCATCGACGGCGGCACTGATGCGTGCCTCGAGCGCCGGCGAACTGCCCTCGGTGGCGAGCTGTACGAAGGCCGGCCCGATCGGCCGGAAGGCGAAGTCGATGCCGATCCCCAGCGCGAAGATCAGCGCAAACAGCAGCAGCTTCGCTCCAAACCAGGCGCCCGGCAACCAGCCGTTGCCACCCAGCGCATCGAGAGCAAGATAGCCAATGGTGATCAGCAGCACCGCTTGCAGGGTCAGGTGCGCTCGGTTGAGTTGTTCGGCGCGAGGCGTGCCTTCGTGCCGACCGATTGCGAACAGTAGAGCGATCCACCCGAGTGAGACCGACCACGCCGCTAGGAATGCGCCCGTGGGGACCACGGCGAAACCGCCTGAGGCGGTGACATGCAGGCCGACCGGGAACATGACGGCGAAACACAGGCGGGGCACCAGGTCGATCGCCACGGCCATGCGTAGCGCGAAGGCGCGCTCGGCAAAGCTCAAGTCGGCACGCTTGGCCGCCCGAGCGAGCAGCAGGACGCCGAGATCGGCGCCCAGCCAGTAGACGAGCAGCATGACGTGGAGGAAAACCCACAGTGAATGTTCCATGATCCGATTCTACGAAATGTCATCGGGGAATACCTGTCCATGGGTGCCGAGTCGTACGTTCTGATCAAATTGCTGCACATCCTGCTGTTCGTCTACTGGCTGGGTGCGGACATTGGCGTGTTTTATTCGGCGCGGTTTGTACGCGACGCGTCGCTTGGGCGCGAGGCGCGACAGACGGCCATTCGCATCATGGGGTGGGTCGATCAGATCCCGCGCTATTGCCTGGTGCTGATGCTGCCGGTCGGCTACACGCTCGCCATGCAGATCGGCGTAGTGCAACTGCCGCCAGTGTTTCTCAGCCTGCTGTGGGTGGTTGGCGCGGCGTGGCTCGCGATGGTCTGGGCCATCCACCATTACCAGGGTACGCCGCGCGCTGAGCGGCTGCGCAGCATCGATCTCGTGTGGCGCATCGTGCTCGCGCTCGGTCTGGTGTGGGACGCCGTGCAGGGGTTCCGGCGTACGGGTCACCTCTACACCGACTGGATTTCGCTGAAGTTTCTGATCTTCGCCGCACTGATTGGCTGCGGCATCATGATCCGCGTACTCGGCAAGCCGATCGGCCCTGCATTGCGCTCTATTCTTGCAACCGGATCCACGCCCGAGCTCGAGGCCGCGGTCGCCCGCGGGTTTAGTCGCACGAGACCCTTCGTGCTCGCCATCTGGGTGCTGCTCGTTGCCGCAGCGTGGGTCGCTCTCGCCAAGCCGGAACTGCAGTGAAGCATCGCGCGCTGCGAGGTCGAATCGCGTACCTGCACGATCGCGACGGGGAGCGCGGGCGCGAGTGGTTCAGCATCAGCGTGCAAGCCGATGGCACGCGGACCCTGCGCGCGCAGTGCGAGATGGATGATGAGGATCTGCTGCGTGATGTGACCTACACCGTTGATGGTGCGTGGCGCCCCCTCGACGCATTCGTCAGACTCACGCGGGCGCAGTGTTTTGTGGGCAGTGCCTGGTTTCGGTTCGACGATCAGGGTGCCGAATGCGAGTCGTGGACCCAGAGCGAGGGGCGCCTGTCTCAACGCGTGGATCTGGCGGGGCGTCCGCGGGTGTTTGCTCCGCATCCGCTCGTCGGTGACGGATGGCAAGCCGCCGCTTACGATTTTGGCGCGGGACCAGGGCGCCAGCGCCTCGCGCCTTGCACCAACAGCTCACCGCGGCACGATGGGGGTTCGGGTCCAGCGATTGGCGTGGTGCACAAGGATCTGGAGTATGTGGGCGATGAGACCCTGACCGTCGCGGCCGGTACGTTCCGCGTTCGGCACATGCGCATCCACCATCTCATGCCGTGGATGAGCCAGTGGACGCCACTGGAATTCTGGGTGACCCCGGAGGACTGCCTGCTGGTGCGCATGCGCTGGGACACGCTCAGCAGCACCTACGATCTCATCGAACTTGAGGGAGCGCCGCGTTAGGCGGGAACCTGCATGCCGCGCTGGACTGCGGGGCGCGCGCCCAACAAGGCAGCCCATCGGGCCAGATTTGGATGGCCATCAAGTGAGCCGGGAAAACGCTTCATTGACACCGCCGCGACCGGGAAGGCGATGATGTCGGCGATGCTGTAGTCCTCGCCAACGAGGTACGTGGTCTTGGCCAGTTGCTGCTCGAGGACGCCGGCCAT
>RGWK01000165.1 GCA_010029775.1 Gammaproteobacteria bacterium | reverse complement strand
GGTGACCTCGCGGCCACCGGTAACGCCCTCGACCTTGGCATCAACGGTAATGGGTTTTTCATGGTGAAAACGGGCGACGGATCGTCGGCCTACACCCGTGCCGGCGCCTTCCAGCTTGATCGCGAAGGATTCCTCGCCAACGGCAGCGGCGATCGCCTGCAGACCTATAAGTACGTGGACGGCCGCTTCGAGACCGGCGTACCGACGACGCTGCAGGTTGCGCGCACCTCACCTGCACAGGCTACAACCGAAGTCGAACTGGCGTTCAACGTGCCGGCTTCAGGCGCCACGGTGCCCGCCGTTGCTTTCGATCCGACACGTCCGGAGAGTTATAACTTCTCGAGCGCGACGACGGTGTACGACTCGCAGGGCGGTGCGCATGTGGCGACGGTTTATCTCGTCAAACAGACTGCCGAGAATACCTGGAAGCAGTACCTGTATATCGGTGGTAACGGCACAGGGAACAACGTGCAAGCCACTGGCACGGGTGCCTCCGGCACCGGCACCGCCGCAGATCCGTATGCCACCACCCTGACCTTCGATGGTAATGGTGTTGTGACCCAGCCGATCTTGGCGGCACCGACGGGCGGAAAAGTAAGCTACGCGGCGTATGATCCGACGACCACCGGTGCCAACCCCATTACTTTGAAGCTCAACGTGGCCAGCGCGACCCAGCTCGGGCGCTCCTTCAACGTGAGCTCGGTCGATCAAAACGGCTATTCCTCGGGCAGCTTCATCGGCATGAGTGTCGACAGCACCGGCGTTATTCGCGGCAGCTACACCAACGGGCGCGAAATCGAGCTCGGCAAGGTCGCTCTTGCCAATTTCGCCGTGCCGCGCGCGCTGAACGTGCGCGGCAACTCAACCTGGACGGAGACGTTCGGATCGGGTGCCGCACTGCTGGGCTCCGCCGGAAGCGGCGGTCTTGGCGAGATCCGCAGCGGCGTGCTCGAGTCATCCAATGTCGATATCACCGAGCAGCTCGTCAACATGATCACGGCACAGCGCAACTTCCAGGCGAATGCGAAGGTGGTGTCCACGGCCGACCAGCTCGCGCAGAGCATCATCAATCTGCGTTGATTCCGAGTCAGGGCAGGCGGGGTAACACACGATGGATAAACTGATCTACGTTTCGATGGCGGGGGCAAAGGCAGCGCTGCAAGCGCAGGCCGCCAACAGCCATAACCTCGCCAACATCAACACCACCGGCTTTCGTGCAGATTTGTCTGCGTTCGAGTGGCGGGGCGATGCCTCCGCTACAAACACCGGCACCCTGTCCGCACGCGCGCTCGGCGGTCAGATGACTCAGAGCTTCAACGAAGCGAGCGGTTCTTTGCAGGCGACAGGCCGCAATCTGGACGTGGCCGTCAATGGTCAAGGCTGGTTTGCAGTACAAGATGCCAGCGGCAACGAAGCCTACACGCGTGCGGGCGACCTTCGTCTCGATACGGATGGCGCACTGCGTAACGGATCGGGCCGGCAGATTTTGGGTGAGGGTGGTCCGCTTGTCATTCCGCCGAACAGTTCGCTGACGATCGCCTCGAACGGCGATATCTCGATTGTGCCTCTCGGACAGGGTTCTGAGACCACGGCAGTGGTGGGTCGATTGAGGCTGGTCAATCCGCCCCCGCGTGATCTCGAGCGCGGTTCGGATGGCTTGTTTCGGTTACGAAGCGGCGGTGTAGCGCCGACTGATCCGACGGTGCAGGTGGTCTCGGGCACGCTCGAGGCCAGCAACGTGAACGGTGCGCAGGCCATCGTCAACATGATCGAGCTGTCTCGGCAGTTCGAAATGCAAATGCGCACCATCAAATGGGCCGAAGAGAACTCGCGTTCTTCCGGCAGCCTGCTCAACACCCGCTAACGACACTAGATACCACTGAGGTTCAATCATGGACTCCGCACTCTGGGCAGCCAAAACGGGACTCGAAGCGCAGCAAACGCGCATGGCAGTCACCGCAAACAACCTTGCCAACGTCAACACGACGGGCTTCAAGCGTGGTCGTGTGGCGTTTGAGGATCTCATGTACCAGAACGTCCGGCAGGTCGGCGCGACGGGCGCTCAAGACACGCTGCTGCCGACGGGCATCAACATCGGTACGGGCTCGCGCGTTGTGGCGACCGAGAAGATGTTCACGCAAGGCAGCATGCAGATCACCAACAATCAGCTCGACGTAGCGATCAACGGGCGCGGATTCTTCCAGGTCGCACTGCCCGATGGCACTACGGCGTACACGCGCGACGGTAGTCTCAAGGTGAACGCGCAGGGTGAGCTTGTCACCTCGGCGGGCTATCGATTGCAGCCGACGGTGTCGATCTCCGAGGGCGCCGTGTCGGTCACCATCGGCACCGATGGCGCCGTCAGCGTGCAGCTCGCCGGCCAGGCGACCCCCAACCAGGTGGGCACCTTGCAGCTCGCAGATTTCGTGAATCCGGCGGGCCTGCAGGCGCGCGGCGAAAACCTGTTCCTCGAGTCCGCGGCGAGCGGTCCGGCACAGGCCGGTACGGCCGGCGTCAATGGTCTCGGAGTGCTGCAACAGGGTGCGCTCGAAGCCTCGAACGTCAACGTGGTGGAAGAGCTCGTCAGCATGATCGAGACGCAGCGCGCGTATGAGATGAACTCCAAGGCAATCTCGACCACCGACAAGATGCTCGAGTACCTCACGCAGCGGCTCTAAGGGGAGACTGATGATGCGTATCTTTATAACTTTCACAGCGGTGATCTCGACGCTGACGCTGGCCGGTTGCGCCACCGATGGCAGTCGGCTCATCGAGCGCCCCGACGCCTGGCGTGCTGCTATGCCCGAGCTCGAGGCCCCGGCGCCGGTGGCCAACGGCTCGATCTATCAGAATGGGCAAGACATCCGCCTGTTCGAGAACTCCGTGGCGCGTCGCGTCGGCGATACGCTGACGATTCGCCTCGTCGAAAACATGGACGCGTCGAAGAGCTCCTCGACCTCGACGGGCAAGAACTCGGGCGTGTCGATTCCGGCACCGACGATCGGGGGCCAAAGCTTGCCGATGGTGAACATCGACCAGGCGCTTAAAGGCAACTTGCGTCGCCTCGGCACTGTAGGCGATACAACCCTCGAAACGGAACGGACGTTCGATGGATCGGGCTCAAGCAGCCAGACCAACAGCATCTCGGGCGACATTACCGTCACGGTCGCAAAGCGCTGGCCGAACGGCAACCTGTTCGTCCGCGGCGAAAAGTGGATTCAGATCAATCAGGGCAAGGAATTCGTGCGCGTCAGCGGCATCGTGCGTTCGGTGGATATCGGGCCGGACAACTCGGTCGCCTCCACGAAGGTCGCCGATGCACGAATCACCTATTCGGGCACTGGCGCTTTGGCTGACGCCAACGCACCGGGACTGTTATCCCGGTTCTTCAACTTCTCCTGGTTTCCGTTCTAATGGAGCGTGCCATGCGCAGCATCGTGGTAATGATCTCGATCGTGCTAACGGCGCTGGCGGCGCCGTCGCAGGCTGAACGCGTCAAGGACCTCGCGAGCGTGGCGGGCGTGCGTCCGAACCAGCTCGTCGGTTACGGTCTTGTGGTCGGTCTCGATGGCACGGGCGACCAGACGAGCCAGGCGCCATTCACAATTCAGAGCATCAAAAACATGCTCGCCCAGTTCGGCGTCGTTGTGCCTCCCAATGTCAACCCGCAGTTGAAGAACGTCGCGGCGGTGACGGTCACTGCAGAGCTGCCACCGTTTGCCAAACCCGGGCAAGCGATCGACGTGACGGTTTCTTCGATCGCCAATGCTGGCAGCTTGCGTGGTGGCGAGCTGTTGCTTGCGCCCTTGCGCGGTGCTGACGGCGAAGTGTACGCAATTGCTCAGGGCACGTTGGTGGTCAGCGGTTTCGGCATTCAGGGCGGCGACGGCTCGCGCATCTCGGTGAACATTCCGAGCACGGGTCGGATTCCGGGCGGTGCGACGGTTGAACGCGCCGTACCGACGAGCTTTGCCACGGATCCCGCGATTACGCTCAATCTTAATACGCCGGATTTCACGACCGCGAATCGCCTTGTTACCGGCATCAATGAGGTGCTCGGAGCGGGTGCAGCGGAGGCCATCGATGCGGTCTCGGTACGGGTCGCCGCGCCCGCGGATCCGACGCAGCGTATTGCATTCGTTTCGCAACTTGAGCAAATCGATGTCAAGCCTGGCGACTCCCCCGCACGTGTGATCGTCAACGCCCGCACGGGCACGATTGTTATTGGGAGCAATGTGCGGGTGTTACCCGCTGCTGTGGCGCATGGTTCGCTCTCCGTCACCATCACCGAACGCACCGACGTCAGCCAACCGGGCGCCTTTGCCCAAGGCGGTACAACCGCACAGGTGCCGCGCTCAGAGATCGACGTCAAGCAAGCGGAGGCCCGCATGTTCAAGAGACTTGGTTGCGATTCTCGAGGCCTTGAAGCAAGCCGGTGCCCTGCGTGCTGAGCTCGTGGTGATCTGAGGACCGACGATGACTACCGAAGCGATCAGCGGCAAGGCATACACCGACGTTCAGGGTCTCTCCGACCTGAAGCGTGCGGCGCGTGCGCAAGATCCCGCTGCCGTTCGCGAAACTGCGCGTCAGTTCGAGAGCATTTTCATTCGCATGATGCTGCAAAGCATGCGCGACGCCGGCGGCCAAGACGAGTTGTTTTCGTCTCAGGAAGGCAATACCTACCGCAGCATGTTCGATGACCAGATTGCCCTGGAGATGAGCCGCGGCAAGGGTATTGGGCTTGCCGACATGTTGGTGCAGCAGTTGGTGCGCGCCGGGGTCGATGCGCAGGCGAGTAACGTGACCAATTTGACGAAGGCCGTGGCCGCGAGCGAGCCGGCGATGACCCGTTCGGTCGAGATGGCAGCCCCACGCGCTGCCTCGAACGACCCTGCAGCGAGCGCGCCGGTAGAGCCGGGATCGCGTCGAGCCTTCCTCGAGGCCATCCAGCCCGCCGCCGAGAAAGCTGCGCAGGTGCTCGGCGTGTCACCGCGCTCGCTGATGGCTCAAGCGGCGCTGGAGACCGGTTGGGGTCGCTCGATGCAGCGAGACGGTTCCAGCACGAATTTCAACCTGTTCGGCATCAAGGCCACAGGGTCAT
>RGWK01000164.1 GCA_010029775.1 Gammaproteobacteria bacterium | reverse complement strand
GAACCGGCACGGCCTTGCGGCCAACGGATTTTAAGTCCGTAGCGTCTACCTACTCCGCCACCGGGGCCGTCCAGCCACGAAGACTACCATGCGCTTAATGCTGCTATCGTCTCGCCCCGGCCCTCCTCTCCGCCACGAGGCGCACATCACATGAATCGCCGCACGGAACCCCGTCATCACTTCTGGTTCGCATCGCTGCTGGTGCTGATCGCCGTACTGCCAGCCTGCACGCCGCGTGCAGAGACCTTGCGCACGCCGGGCGATCCGGCCAGTGCGCGACGTATCGACACGGGCGAGATCGTGGGGTTTGCCAACCCCGCGGGCGGCTACTCCTGGCTCGGGATTCCGTACGCGGCGCCGCCGACGGGCGATCTGCGCTGGCGCGCACCCCGACCGGCCGAGGCGTGGGCTGGTACGCGTAACACCCTACTACCCGGTGAGCCCTGCACGCAGTACGGCTCGCAACTGGGCGGCGTCGGCACACCCGGCAGCCAGCAGGGCGCCGAGGACTGTCTCTACGTCAACGTCTACTCTCCCAAATTAAGCCGCAGCGACAGCACCGAACGTTCGCTGCCGGTGATGGTGTGGATCCACGGCGGCGGCAACACCGTCGGTCACGGCGCCTTCGTCGATGGCGGCGTGCTCGCCGCGCGCGAAAACGTTGTTGTGGTCACGATCAACTACCGCCTCGGCCCCTTCGGTTGGTTCGTGCCGCCCGGCAACCCGCGGCTGGAGTCGCATGGAGCGGCTGATCTCGATGCGTCGGGAAACTACGGTTCGCTCGATGTCGTCGCAGCACTGCGTTGGGTGCAACGCAATGCCCGCGCGTTCGGCGGTGATCCGGGGAACGTCACCGTGTTCGGCGAATCGGCGGGAGGCACCAATGCCTTGGCCTTGTTGGTGACGCCGGCCGCCGAGGGGCTGTTCCATCGCCTGATTGTGCAGTCACTGGGGTTCGGCTTCTCATCCATCCCGGCCGACGAATCGCCGGTCAGCACAGCCGCCGTGCTGCGCAAGCTGCTTGTCAGCCAAGGTCGTGCAGCCGATGCCCCCGCTGCCGATGCGCTCGCGCGCGGCATGACGGCCGAGGAGCAGGCGGCATTCCTGCGCAGCCTGGATCCCTGGACACTCTATGCCGCCTACCCCAAAGCGGGCAGCGAGTGGGACCGGATTCCCTCCGTGTTCCAAGACGGGGTGGTCGTTCGGCGCGGCGATATCGCCGCCCTGCTCGCTGATCCGGCCACGCACATCGACGTGCCGACCATCGTGGGCACCAACCGAGACGAACCGAAAATTTTCATGGCCTTCGATCCGCGCCTCGTGCGCAGCGCCTTCGGTTTACCGTATGCCTTGCGCGACCCGACCAACTACGAACTTGAGGCGCGCTATCGGTCACTGTTATGGAAGGCCGACGGGGTCGACTCGATCGCAGAAGCACTCGCCGCCCACGGCGCACCCGCCTACGCCTACCGATGGGACTGGGACGAACAAGGCAAGGCCTACGGGATGATCGATTTGTCGGTGGTCGTGGGCGCCGCCCACGGTCTCGAGATCCCCTTCGTCTTTGGTTTCTTTGATCTCGGTCCGCGTTCGGAACTGCTGTTCCATGAGCGTAATGAGGCCGCGCGACTCGAACTGAGCGCGCGCATGATGTCTTACTGGGCGGAGTTCGCGGCCACGGGCAACCCGGGCACGGGGCGCAGCGCAGCCGGGACGCCGTGGTTGCCCTGGAGCGCCGACGCCGCGGCGCCCCGCATGATGGTGTTCGACACGCCGGCGGGCGGCGGCCTACGCATGCTGCCGAGCCACGTGACCCGGGACACCGTGGTTGCAGCCATGCAGGCCGAGCGTCTGGCCGATGCCGACCACTGCCGACTGTTCCGCGCCACCTTCCGCAACCGGCAGGACCCGTGGGCGGATGCAGCGTGGAATCGCTACGCTGCCAGTCGTTGCAGTGGTCCGCGCGTCATGTCGCCGGGGGCGACGGTGGCGGCGTCGAGCGAGTGATGCGATAGATCACTCCCGCGTAGTCGTCGGAGACGTAAATCGAACCATCTACGGCTTCGAGCACATCGACAGGCCGCCCGATCAGCCCGGACTCGCCGCGAAACCCCTGCACGAACGGTCGCTCGCGAATGCGGCCGTCCGCATCCCAATCGAGCGCCACCACGGCGTAGCCACGGCGCGTTGTGCGCGCGAAATTCGTGCGCGGGCGGCGTTGCCGCCGCGATCCGCGCCGCATTGCCGGGGCCGAACTCCGGATCGACGATGGCGCGGCCGTGGACGTAGGGCCAGCCGTAAAATCGACCGGGTTCGATGCGATTGAGTTCGTCGGGCGGAATGTCATCGCCGATGAGATCGCGGCCGTTTTCCGTGGCGTACATCACACCGTCCCAGGGCGCCCAGTCCAGGCCGTAGGGATTGCGCGTGCCAGTGGCGATGATTTCCCCAGCACTGCCATCCAGATTGAATCTCATCACCGTGGCGCGTCGCGGATCGGGCTCAACGCAGACGTTGCAGGTAGAGCCCTGCCCGAGATACAGCTTGCCGTCGCTCCCCACGCGCAGACTCTTGCGCCAATGATTACCGTCGGCGGTGAGACCCGTGATGATCGGTTGCCACTCGCCCTCCAGCCGTCCGGCGGTGGCATCGAAACGGACCCTCACGACCCGGGAGGCCTCGGCCAGATAGAGCCAACCCTCATGGAGATCGATACCGTTCGGTCGATCGAGGCCCTCGCGCAGCACCACCCGACCATCGGAGCGACCATCGCCGTCCCGATCTGCGCGCAGCAGCAGCAAACGCCCACCGCGTGGCTGGGTCAGCAACACATCGCCCGTCGCCGTTGCCGCCATCAGCCGCGCGCTCGGCAGATCCGCCGCCCACACCCCGATGCGAAAGCCGTCCGGTACTCGTAATTGCCGCGCCACCTGCTCTGCACTGGGCGTCTCGCCACCTTCCTCGCGCAACATCTTCCAGAGCATCGCCCGATCGGAGATTGCGATGCCGCCGAGGAATACCAGCCAGATGAAATAGCCGACGGCGATCACCGCAAGTCCTACGGCGGCACCAAGGAAAATTTTCAACCAGCGTGGCCAAGCTCTGTTCATCATCACTCTCACCTCAGGCCGCAAGGGCGGCGTGATAACCCCGCTCGAGTTGCGCGAGGCGATCCTCGAGCACTCCGGTGTACCCGACCGACAGTCTGACGAGCCCCGGACTGATCCCCGCCGCCTCGAGCGCTGCGGCATCAAGTTCACTCGAGGTGCTCGAGGCACTGGCGCTCATCAGCGTATCGCTAAAACCGAGACTCACCGCCATGTAGCCGAAATCCTCGACGTTCTGCAGATGTTCCATAAAGCGGAACGCCCGCGCCGCCGTGCCAAGATCGACCGTGAGCAAGCCACCGGCCCCGTAGCCGTCATTGCACAGTTCGCGAAACCGCTCGTGGTCCGGATGCGAGCGAAGGCCGGGATACATCACCTTGGCCTGCAGCGACTCTAGGCACTCTGCATAGGCCAGCGCACGGCTCGAATGTTCACGGATGCGCATGCCGAGACTCGGCATGCGTGTGGCCACCTCGTAGGCCGCTCGAGGATCCATCGCAGGCCCGAGCAACATCAAGCTGCCGAGGTGCAGATCGTACAGCCCATCGATAATGCTGCCCTCCGCGCACACGCAGCCGGCCACGATGTCCGAGGCTCCGTTGATAAACTTCGTCAAGCTGTGGACGACGACGTCCGCTCCGTGCAACGCCGGTGTGATGATCACCGGGGCGAACGTGTTATCGACGATCAGTTGGGCTCCGTGCTCATGCGCAATCGCCGCCAAGGCCGGTAGATCCGCCACGCGCAAGGTCGGGTTCGACATCGTCTCGCAGTACAGCACGCGCGTCCCGGTGCGGAACGCGCGACGCACGGCGCCGAGGTCCGTGAGATTGACGAAACTCGTTTCGATGGCTGCCTTGCGCGGCAGGAAGTCGTGCAGCAATGCCCACGTGCCCCCGTACAACGCCTGACCGGCGACAATGTGATCACCCGAATTGCAGGCATTGAGCAAGACTCCGGAAATGGCTGCCATGCCGCTCGCCGTGCAGTAGGCGCTCGGCATCGCTTCAAGTGCCGCCAGATGCCGAGCGAGCACCATCACCGTAGGGTTGAAGTGCCTCCCGTAGAGAAAGCAGCCGCCTCGCGGCCCATCCCGCCCCTCGAACATCTCCGGCATCTTGCCGGCCTCGAGCACCGTGAACGTGGCGCTGGTTTCGATGGACAGGTTGACCCCGCCATGCTCGCCGAACTCGTGCCTCGATCGGGCGATCCGCGCCATCGGGTCGCGGGGCAAGGCTGCAGCGCTTTCCAGTCGGCTCATGGACAGCTCCCTCGGTTCACAGTCGATGACACGGGCGATGACAAGTATCCCGCAAACCCGGTCGGCGCCGTTAGAATCTGCACATGAAACATCCCCCCCTTGCTTTGGCCGGGTTGCTGGCCGCCGCCCTTCTCCCAAGCGTCGCCCTCGCGGCGGTCAAAACCACCCCCGGTCAGGCTGACCAGCGTTTTGCTCAGCTTGAACAACTGCTGCCGACACCAAATACGGTGCGCACGGCGTCCGGTGCCCCGGGAGCGCAATACTGGCAACAGCGCGCGGACTATCGCATCAAGGTCACGCTCGATGAGACTCGCCATCGGCTCAAGGCGCGCCAGAGCATCACCTACATGAACCGCTCGCCGGACACGCTCTCGTACATCTGGCTGCAACTTGACCAGAACATCTTCAAGGACGATTCGATCTCGCGACGCTCTGAGGTCGCCGCCAACTCCGGAACGCGGCGCGACTCCATCGGTTCGGGCGACAGCTTCAGTTTCGCTGCACTGCGGCGTCACCACGCTTTTGAGGATCGCGAGTACGGTTACGAGATCGGCGAGGTGCGCGATGCTAGCGGGCGCGTGCTGCGCACCACACGCAACGACACCATGCTGCGCATCGATCTGCCACAACCTTTGCGTCCCGGCACGAGCATCGAAATCAACTTCGACTGGGAAGCGAATATCGTTGATGAAGCGCCCATCGGTGCACGCGGCGGCTACGAACACTTCCCGGA